>CAMLNG010000020.1 GCA_946481195.1 uncultured Chromatiaceae bacterium | reverse complement strand
AAAGTGCATGCCACACCGGCACAGCATTTTTCTGGCCGCGGTTTAAATGACAAAAACCAGACCCTTTGGGCGTCTTTTGTCATTGAATCCAGCCAGAAACGACTATTTTTCAGCGGTGACAGTGGTTACTTCAGTGGCTTTGCCGAAATCGGCCGCCGTTTTGGCGCGATAGATGTAGCAATGATTGAAACCGGCGCTTACGACGAACTTTGGGCCGATATTCATATGCAACCGGAACAAAGTTTACGCGCGCATTTAGACTTACAAGCGTCGTATCTGGTGCCTATCCACAACAGCAGTTTTGACCTCGCCATGCATGCCTGGTACGAGCCGCTGGAACGCTTAGCTGTTGCCGCTGAGGCTTATCAAGCACAGCTGGTGACGCCGGTATTTGGTGCTGCGGTAGATTTGTCGCAACTGAGTATCGCCCCTGCCCTGCACCATGCCTGGTGGCGGGAGTTGATGCCGGCGCAGGTGACTGAGCAGATCCAGCTGCAGATCCCAGCTTAACCGCAGCATCACCGACAAGCGCTGGGTACCACGTACTGGGTACCACGTACTGAGTACCACGAACCTGCATTTTCCGCCATTCCCAGAGTGAATGGCGTTCAACCGGCAACAGGCCAAACTTTTGGCCTGTTGAGATCCCGGTTTCACTGTACCGTACATCCTGTACATAAAAAACCGCAGCGATGCTGCGGTGCAGGGAACTCAGCAGCCAGGGATGACGCTGACTGCTGACAGTGCTTACAACGATAGTGCCTTTAACTTAAGAGTTGCGGATCAGGTAATCAAAAGCACCCAAAGATGCTGTCGCGCCTGAACCCATTGCAATGATAATTTGTTTAAACGGCGTGTTAGTCGCATCACCTGCGGCAAACACACCTTTCATCGACGTCTGACCATGGCTGTCGACGATGATTTCACCGCGATTGGTCAGTTCCAGCGTGCCGCGCAGCCATTCAGTGTTTGGCACCAGACCAATTTGCACAAAGATACCCGCTAAGGCCACATGTTTGGCTTCGCCCGTGACGCGGTCGGTATAGTTGATGCCAGTCACTTTGCTGCCATCCCCCAGCACTTCGGTGCTTTGCGCATTCAGGATGATGTCGATATTGCCCATCGACTGGGCTTTTTTCACCAACACGGCGTCAGCGCGCAGTTTGCTGTCAAATTCCAGTACTGTGACGTGCTCGACGATACCGGCCAGGTCAATTGCCGCTTCGATGCCAGAGTTACCACCACCGATGACGGCAACGCGTTTGCCTTTAAACAGCGGGCCATCACAGTGCGGGCAATAGGCCACACCACGGCCGCGATACTCTTTTTCACCCGGTACGTTCATCTCTCTCCAGCGCGCGCCGGTCGACAGGATCACCGTCTTGGCTTTCAGCACAGCGCCATTAGCCAGTTCCAGTTCAAACAATTCGTTTTGCGACAACTTGACTGCTTTTTGGCTGTGCATGATGTCGACTTCATACTGACGGACATGGGCTTCTAAGTTCGCCACCAGTTTTGGCCCTTCGGTTTCTTTCACTGAAATAAAGTTTTCGATGCCAACGGTGTCTGCTACCTGGCCACCAAAACGCTCAGCGACTACACCGGTATTGAGGCCTTTGCGCGCAGCATAAATCGCCGCTGCGGAGCCCGCCGGGCCACCACCGACGACCAGCACATCAAAATTGTCTTTTTTCGCCAGCGCTTCGGCCTGACGCGTTGCTGCTGAAGCGTCAACCTTATTCAGAATATTGCCAAGACTGATAGCGCCCTGCGAGAACTGCTCGCCGTTTAAATACACAGTTGGCACCGCCATGATGTTGCGGTTCGCGACTTCCTGCGGGAATACCGCGCCGTCAATCATCGTCGTGGTGATATTTGGGTTTACTGCCGCCAGCAAATTCAGCGCCTGCACCACTTCCGGGCAGGTCTGACAGCTCAGTGACACGTAAATTTCAAAATTGAGTTGGCCTGGCAGCGCAGCGATTTGCTCCAGTACTGCCGCTTCTTCTTTGATGGTGTGGCCACCAGAGTGCAATAAAGCCAGCACCAGCGAAGTAAACTCATGGCCCATTGGCACACCGGCAAAAGTCATCACTGTGCCTTTGGCTTGTGAGCGCACCTGCATCGAAGGGACACGGCTTGCTGTGGCGTTTTGCGTCACGACAATCAAGTCAGACAGGCTGGCGATATCATCAACCAGTGCTTTTAACTCTAAACCTTTTTCGCTCTGATCGGCTGCCAATGCCAGCTCCACCGGCGTTTTCAGATTCTGCAGGTAGCCTTTTAATGCTGATTTTAAATTGTTGTCTAACATGCGTAGTTCCTCTTCATGGCGAAATCTGGGGGTTGCCCGTTCCTGAGATGACCGGCAACCGGGTTGCTGTTTGATAAAGCTATCTTAGGCAAAACAACAAATCTTATAAAACGAATTAAACAGATAAATTCAATTTGTTTTATAGATTAAAATAAACAAAGGAGTTATGCGCCCGCAGAAATAAAACAGCCGGACAAAGTCCGGCTGTTTTTACGCAATGCTTCAATAAGCTCGCTTAGATTTTACCAACCAGGTCCAGTGATGGCGCCAGAGTTTTCTCACCTGGAGTCCATTTTGCCGGGCAAACTTCACCGTCGTGGTTTGCAACGTATTGTGCAGCCTGAACTTTACGGAACAGCTCAGATGCGCTACGGCCGATACCCAGGTCATGGATTTCAGCAACTTTCACGATACCTTCCGGGTTAATCACGAAAGTACCACGCAGGGCCAGACCTTCTTCTTCGATCATCACATCAAAGTTACGGGTAATTGTACCTGTTGGGTCAGCCACCATTGGGTAGTTGATTTTCTTGATAGTTTCAGAAGCATCATGCCAGGCTTTGTGCGTGAAGTGCGTGTCAGTAGACACTGAGTATACTTCCACACCGATTTCCTGGAATTTTGGATAGAAGTCAGCCAGATCGCCTAATTCAGTCGGGCAAACAAAGGTGAAGTCAGCCGGATAGAATACAACGACAGACCATTTGCCGATCAGGTCCTGATCAGACACAGAAACAAATTTACCCTGATGGAAAGCCTGAGCGCTGAATGGCTTGATTTTGCTGTTGATAATCGACATTTGTCGTTCTCCATGTTGTGGTTAATGTGAATGCTTTGTCTATAAAAGCTTTGGCGTTGCAAGCATAGTAGTGCAGTGTGACAATTGCGTATAACGAATAAAATGAATTTATGTAATTCATTTTATCGATTAAAAACTCATTTTTTGTACCACTGCGCTAAGGCGACTGCAAACTCAACTGCTGCAACAGACATGGGGCTGCAAGTGGCAGAACACAATAGATTTTTGCGAAAAAATCGCTGAATACGACCAGAGGACAAGTTCTGCCGACACATTGCAACATCAGGTACTGGCGACTAAGCTGCTTGAATGTTACACATTGATTAAGCGCCAGATTTCCGGCATACAACCAATTTTGCAGGCTCATGACCCAATTTAAACTCGACCTCAGTAAATTGTTCGAATTGCAGGTGTTGCTGATTGAAGCAGACCCTGATCTGCTGCATTTATTTAAACAAATGCTGCTGAATCTTGGGATCCGTAAAATCGAAACCGCCCGGCAAATCGACGATTTAATGGCGCGGGACACACCGGTCAGTGCGGATATTGTGTTTCTCGATTATGCCGTGGATACACAGATGACCGGCGGGGAAATTGTCGACTGGTTGGTGCAACACGGTATTTTGCTCAATCGTACCCGACTGGTACTGATGGCCCAGCAAAATGAGCGGGCACAATACGCCATCGAATACCCATACCATCAAATCAGTTATCTGGAACGGCCTTTTAATAAAGTCACGCTGGACCAGGAACTAAAACAGCAAGTCATGTTTGGTCCTATATTAAGGCCATTACTGACGCTGGCCGGGCTTGGCCGTTATGCCGATGCACTAAAACTACTGCTGCACACGCAAAGTCAGCCACTGCCGCCCGGCCTTGAACCCATACTGCAACGCCTCCGAGTCCAGCTGTTACTGGATTTACATAAGTTTGATGCGGTGATCCCACTACTCAAAGCCCCGATCGCCGAACAACAGGGCTGGGCGCTATGGGCATTGTACCGGGTCCGTTATGAACGCGGTGACTTGTCGGCCTGCCAGGCATTTTTGCTGGACGGTTCAGAAGAATTGGCCCGCTATGCGCAAAGGCGCGAGCTTTGGCAGATTTATCTGGCGTTGCAGGAGCGGGATTACCCGGCCGCTTTGCAGGTGGCTAATAAAATCCCCGCTGCCGGCATGTCCTGTAATCTGGTCCGGCTGGTGCATTTGGTGCTGTTTCTGGCAGGTGACGTCGAACGGGCGCAGGAATTTATCGAACGAAAACGTCGGTTAGCAGTGCGCGGTGACTTATATGTGCAGCTCACTATTGCCCAAACCAGAGCCGCGATCTGGCGTTTGCAGCACTGTACAACCGAGCAGCAACCCGAATTACAGCGCCAGATCGAAGCCTTGTTACAACAAATCCGCCAGGACAAAGCTGCTGCGGAATTTAGTGTATCTTTGGTCTTACTGGAGGTGCATTTACGACAATATGCCGAAGATGCTGACCACGCGTTACAGCTGCTGCAGGACCAGCTGCGTCAGACCGAATGGTCTAAACAACCGGTCAGTGTGTTATGTCATGCCGCTTTGGTTTATAGCAGCCTGAAACAACACCAGACCGCGTCCGACCTGCTGTTTTATGCAGATAATCAGTTGCAGCAAATGCTGGATAATTGCCATCGGGTGTTCAATGGCTGCCTGCATCAGCATGCTTTTGATTTGGTATTTGCCAGCGCTGCAGACAAGACCCTCGCCTATCAGCAGATTGCCAACCGTTATCTGCAACAACAAGAATTGCTCTGCGCGGCCAAAGCGCTGCGTCGTGCTTGTCGTTATGACCCACAGAATTCAACGTTACGCCAGCAGCTGTATGCTTTGATGCAGCAGCTCGGCATTCAGCGCTTTCGCGGTGTGAATTTGCCACAGGAACAAAAAGCCAGCGGTTAGGGGCTGTTGACGCGCTAAAACAGTACTTGTTCAACAAACCCGCCATAACCGCTCACCGGGTCCAGTAACTGGATCTCCAGTACCCAGATGCCACTGCGGACCTCTCCTTCACAGCCACCGAGCTGACCGGACGCATAAAGTTTGTGTGGAAAGTCTCCTACCCGATGGCCTTTGATCTGATGATTCAGCACCATGCCATGTTGGGCGGCAGCATCTGCCGCAACCTGATACAAAGCCGCCCCCGAGCAACCGGTTGCGCGCCAATGCGCGGCAACAAGGTCAAAAACCTGATGCACGGCCTGTCGCACCTGGTGATGCACCGGGTTGTCGCCAATGCAAAAAGTCGCACCAACGTCCGCTTCATGTCCGGCAAAAACCGGCCCCAAATCAATAAAAAAAATGTCATTGTCAGCTAAGCGACTGTCCGGTGCCGATGGTTCACTATAAATTTTCGCCGTGTTGTGACCGAAGCGGATTATTGGCGGATGCCACTGCTGTTCGGCGCCGGCCTGTTGCAAAACTGTTTTTGCAATGGCGATGGCTTCTGCCTCGCAGATGCCGGGCTTGAGCCTTTCGGCAATCTGTTGCAGGCAATCAAGCGCTACCCGTTGCGCCTCCAGCATCGCTGTCAGCGAAAAGCCAGCGCCGACGCGCTGTGCTGGCTGTTGTTCAAGCTGTTGATTTTCCATATTAAACCTCTAAAGAATTATATTGCGTGCAGCTTAACCTGTGCCAGCACTCATCCAGTATTTATTTTGTTGAAATGATGTAATTTTTAGCGCAATAATCAGCTGTCAGGACTTTGCTTGTCGCTGCGAAGACTGCTTTCTATACTGTAACTCCGACTAAAAAATACAAGGGAACGAACATGGCTTTGACCATCAGCTTTGACCTGCAAGAGCAGGATTTAGATTACTTCCGTCAATTGATGCAAAAAACTGAACGGGTTGTCAGTCATCATAGCAGCGAGGAGATCCTGAACGCCGCCAAAGCACTGGCAAGCGAAGTGCAGAATCAGGTACCGGAATTTGTCGCGATCCGCTTAAAACAGCTGGAAACCCTGGTGGCAATGGTTGAAGACAAAGATTGGGATCTGACTGAAGAAGAAAAGTTAGATGTGTTGTCAGCCCTGGCCTATTTCAGTAAACCAGAAGATTTAATTGCTGACCATGTACCGGTGCTTGGTTTCCTTGATGATGCCATTATGATTGAACTGGTAGTGCAATCACTGGCCGATGACTTTGAAGCCTACAGTGAATTCTGTACCTTCCGCCGTAATGAAATCGAACGTCGTGGCGAAGAAGCGCAGACCAGTAAAGCAGACTGGCTGGACACGAAGAAACAGGAACTTCATTCCTGGTTACGTCGCCGTCGGGCGGAAAAACGTGGTGGCGCGGGCGGTGGCGGTTTCCGCTCAGTGTTTTCATTCCGTCGTTAACACGGATGCAATCCAAGCCGGTATTCACCACAGCAGGCCTATTGGTGGGTCTGCTGTTTTTGATCTGCCCGCCGCTCTATGGCGGGCAGTTTAAGGTTTACCAGTACACCCAACACAATGGCGTGGTCGCCTTCAGTGATAAACCGCCCGCTGACAGTCCGTTTAAAGTATTACGTTATGACTGCTTTGCCTGCGGTATCCGCTCAGCCATCAACTTCAATACCACACCGCTGTTTTTACAGCATTATCACCGCGAAATTCTGACCGCTGCACAGCAATATCAGCTCGAACCAAGCCTCATCCGGGCGGTGATCCATGCCGAATCCGGTTTTAATCCCAAAGCCCATTCCAAAGCTGGCGCGCAAGGGTTGATGCAGCTCATGCCCGATACCGCCAAAGAGCTGGGTGTGGGTAATGTCTGGTTACCGCAGCAGAATATTCAGGCCGACACTGCTTATCTGGCCGGTTTGCTGCAGCAATTTAACGGTAACCGGCGCCTGGCGCTGGCGGCTTATAATGCCGGTCCTGGTGCCGTCAGCCGGCACGGTGGTGTTCCCCCTTATGCCGAAACACAGGCCTATCTGCAACGGGTCGATATCCTGTTACGTCGTTACCAGCAACAATCCACCACGCTCTGATCCGCCCTCTCACATTTTGTTGATTTGCGTTTAAACCAATTAAAAGCCAATGCCGACTATCTGTGTACCAGCCGCGACTGTGCATCACGCATTTGACTAACAATTAGTGAAATGATGCAGAGCTCTACAATGCGGCGCTTTTACATAGCTGATTTTGTTCAATATTCTTTTGGCATTGGCTTTGCTTACTTGCCAGTACATTCACTCATAAGGACGCATCATGAAAAAAATAGTTCCCCTCATTTGTTCTCTTACCCTGTTAAATGCCTGTGTGGTCCATGTCGGTGCCGACGAGCCCACAAATACCCAAAACCGTCAGCTACAACTCAATGCCAACAACCTGCAACAACTGGTCGCCGAAACTGAAGCCGGTGATCTGCAGATCATTGGCGAAAAAGGCCGCGAACAAATTGAAGTGGAAGCACGCATCCGTTACGACGACATTAGCCAGCTGGAACTGACACTGGAAGCCAAAGGCGATGCTGCGGTGCTGATAGCCCGCAACAAAGAAAATGTTTCTTTTGGCTATGTGAATAATGCATCAGTTGATTTAGTAGTGCGGGTGCCTGAGCGTTTTGCCTTAAAGCTGGAAGATGGCTCCGGCGATACCAGGGTCGAAGGCTTAAAAGGGAACGTGCTGGTCGCTGACGGCTCAGGTAATTTAACCATCTCCGGTGCCAATCAGCTCAATGTTGAAGACGGCTCTGGCGATGTCAGTATCAGTCAGATCGCAGGAAATGCGACAATCGACGACGGTTCCGGCAATCTGCGTGTCACTCAGGTTGGTGGTAACTTAAACCTGACCGATGGTTCGGGTGATGTCGACATTAGTCAGGTTCAGGGCACTGTCACTATTGAAGATGGTTCGGGTGATATCCGTGTCGCTCAGGCCGGCGGCCTGACAGTCGACGACGCGGGGTCAGGTGACTTAAGTTATCAACAAATCTCAGGCCGGATCTCAGTACCTGACGACCATATGCGCGAATGAGATGAGGCAATGCTTCAGTAAACACAACGGGGCTTCGGCCCCGTTAGTTTGTTCACAGTATCCGCTTCAGAACAATGCCGAGAATTTTTCCTGCAGCAGTGGTTTCAGCGCAAAAGTGATGAGCTTGCCGGCCTGCTCCAGAAACGCGATTTGACTGGCATTCCACTGCATGATGCTGCCGACCTGCTCGCAACAAAACACGCCAACTAACTGGCCGTTGTAGCGGATGCCAACATCGAGCAGCGACATAATGTCGTTAGGTTCAAAATAAGCTTCATTAAAACAAGAAGTTGCCGGATGTGTTGCCGCATCTGCAGCATTGATGCCGCCGTCATTGCGCATCGCTTCAAAATAAGGGGCAAAGTCATCTTCATGCAACGCGATCCCCTGATAATGCGCATCTTGGTTACTGTCGTATAAATCCACCGCAATAATTTCGCTGAGCAGCGCATCGGAATACAGCCACAGACTGGCGCGGGAACAATGCAGTTGTTTGGTGATGGTTTCGGTCAGCTGGCGGTAAAAGGCTTCCGCCGTGATCTGTTGATCTTTAAAAGCTTTAATCAGCAGTAACAGCGCTGTTTGGTCGAGCATAATGTCTCCTGCACACAAGCTCCGCTGCCGCTCAGCGGAGTTGTTTCAGTTATAGCTGCAGATAAATTCTTTGTCAGGCAATTTGTCGCAAAGTCAGACCGCCTAATCTATTGCTGTTGCCGATACCACTCCCCCAGAATCAGGCTGGCGGCGACACTGACATTCAGTGATTCAACTTTACCTGTACCGGGTATTTGCAGGGCAATTTCGGCGCTGTTGGCGACAGCTTTCGAGACACCCTGCATTTCTTCACCAAACACCACCACTACTTTTTTCGGCAGCGTACTTTGATATAAAGACACGCCGGCATGGCTCGACGTGGTGATTAAGGTATAACCCGCTTCTTTGCACAGCTTTAATGCAAGTGGCAGATGATCAGTTTGCAACGCTTCAACAAATTCCAGTCCGCCTTCTGCTGTACGTGCCGCAGCGCCAGATTGCAGCGCTTCGGGCGCGGTCAGAATAATACCGCTGACACCAAAATGAGCACAACTGCGCGCGATGGCGCCCAGATTATGCGGATTACCAACGCCATCGAGCGCCAGCAAACAATCCTGTGTTTTTTTGCGGTGTAACGTCAGATAACTGGCAATGGACATGGACTCACGTTTTTTCACCACCAGGATCACGCCGCCATGGTGCTGGCTGCCACTAATTTTTTCCAGTTCAGCATTGTCGACAATGTGATAAGCCCGTTTGTTTGCAGCCAGATATTTCATCACGTCGGCAAAACGCGGCGCATAGTCGGCATGCAGATACATTTTGATCACAGCGTCTGGTCTTTGGCTAAAACAAACCCGGCAGGCGTTTTCACCTAACACCCGGCTTTCATGCTGGCCTTGTTGTTTCAGTTGTGCCGCTGACAACGGCTGGTTCTGACGTAATGGGCTCTGACGCGGCTGGTTCTGCGGCTGGTCGGCCGGTTTATCCGCGCGCGGCTTACCGGCTTTTGCCGCTGTTGAACCACCGGCTGCGCCTTTCCACGGTTTTTGCAATAACGACGACTCGCTGTCACGTGAACGCGGCGGGCGGGCGGAGGAAGCTGGTTTTTTCGGCGGATATGCCACGATGTTGGTCCTGTCACTGACGGGCCTGCAGCCCGGGAAGGTGCTCAGTTTAACGCAAAACGGTGCGGTATCGAAGAAAGACTTGAGTTTGTCATCGGCTGCAGTAAGCTGGCGCCAATTTGCGCCGTTTCGGAATATTTATGCTCAGTTACCGTCACAGTTTTCATGCCGGCAATCATGCCGATGTAGTTAAACATCTGGTAGAAGTCGCTATCCTGATGTATTTAAAGAAAAAAGATAAACCGTTTTGCTATCACGACACTCACGCTGGTGCGGGTTTATATAGTCTGGACAGTACACATGCACAAAAGACCAGTGAATACCAAACTGGTATCGGCAAGCTGTTCAGCTATCAGGCCAGCAATACGGCATTACAGACCTATCTCGAGCTGGTGCGCCAGCTGAATCCGGACGGTCAGCTGCAGTTTTACCCCGGCTCTCCCGGCATCGCCCGGCTGCTGCTGCGCGACGGTGACAGTATCCAGGCGACCGAACTGCATCCGGCCGATTTTCCGTTATTACAAACCCAGTTTGACGGCCGCCGGCACTGCCGCATTGAAAAAATGGACGCTTATGCCGGTCTGCGCGCCATGTTACCGCCACTACACAAACGTGGTCTGGTATTGATTGACCCGCCTTACGAGCTGAAAACTGAATATCAGGATCTGGTCAAAGGTCTGCAGCAAGGCGTACAGCGTTTTCCGCAAGGCACTTTTGCCATCTGGTACCCGGTGATTGAGCGCGCCAGTATTGAAGCGGTGATTGATGCAATTGTCGGCACAGGTATTCGCAATCAACTGCGGATTGAACTTTGCCCGCTGCCAGACAGCAGCGGTTTTGGCATGACCGGCAGCGGCATGCTGGTGATCAATCCACCTTATACGCTCGCCGCTGAAATGAAAGATGCACTGAGCGAGTTAGCGCCCTTGCTGGGGTCTTCGGTGCAATGGACAGTCCGCCAGCTGGTGGAGGAATAATGCGTTTGCGGTTTTTGATTGGACTGATGTTGTTGTGGCTGCCCGGCAAAGCGCTGGCCTTTGGCAGCATCGGCCATCAGCAAGTGTGCAGCCTGGCCTATCAACTGGTAAAAGCTGACACCAGGCAACAGATTGATGCTTTGCTGGCGGTTGGCCCGGAACGACAATTTGCGCAGGGGTGTGTCTGGCCGGATGAAGCGCGGCGTGAACCGGCTTATCAGTTCACGACCCCATTTCACTACCTGAACGTGCCACGCCAGCAACAACAGGTCAAACCGACAGACTGTGCCGCCAAAGGTTGCCTGCTGAGCGCAATTGCACATTATGCCGCCCTGTTAAAACAAAGCGGCACCAGCCGGCAACGGGCCGAAGCATTGTTGTTTTACAGTCATTTTATCGCCGACCTGCACCAGCCGCTGCATGTCAGTTATGCTGACGATCAGGGCGGTAATAAAACCGCAGTTTATTACTTTGGAAAGCCATCAAATCTGCACGGGATCTGGGACACGGCGATGCTGAAAAGTCTCGGCTATACCGACAATCAACAACTGGCTGCGGGCAAACTGGCAGCACAAAAAACCATGACTGTCCGGCAGTGGCAAAGTGCCAGTCCGGCAGTATGGGCGCAGCAATCACTGACCCAGACCCGGCGTATTTATCAAAGTTACAAACCCGGTATGTTATTCAGTCAGCCGGAACTGGACCGCGACGGTCCGGTTATCGAACAACGGCTGCTGCAGGCGGCTGTGCGGCTGGCCTGGCAGCTGGATCAGCTTTTGCAATCCCCTTCCGGTAACTGAAGCTGCGCCAGCCAGTGCAGCAGCTGTTGTTGTAACAGATGGCCAAACCTATGTCCTTCGTCCTTCGCCAGCACAAACTGTGGTGCTGGCGCGCCACATTGCTGGTAACGGCTTTTAAGCTGTTGAAAAGCCACGTTGACCTGCGCGGGCGGCATCAATGCGTCATGCTCGCCGTGCAGGAACAACATTGGTTTTGGCGCAGCCAGTGCCGCGATGTCGGGCAAATCTAACCGCAGGTACAGCCCCGGGTGGATCAGGTAAAAAGCAGTTTGACCACGGCTGAAGTTATTATCCGGTTCCCGCAAAAACCGCAGGCTGTTGAACCAACCAACACTGACTGCCGCATCCACATCCGCAGACAAAGCCGCCAGCTGCCAGGCGCGAAACCCGCCCATTGAAAACCCAACTGCAGCAACGCCCTTCACTCCCGGTTGGCGCGCCAAAAAGGCAGCTGCGGCTTCATCTTCCCGCGCCATCAGGCCAGCAAGACTTACCCCCTGCGCCTGTAAATTGGCAGCCAGCTGCTGCTGTTCGGCATATTTAATCGGCCCACGCGCACCAAAACCCGGCGCATCCGCCAGCAATACCAGATATCCCTGCGCCCGCAACAGTTCAGCAATAGCGACACCATCAAAATACTTCTGCTGCCACTGACTTACCAGTTCAGGCTGGTCGCTTAGCCCGGGCGGCAGCCATTTGTCTTTGCCGATGCGAAATTCAGCACCGTGGTCATGCAGCAAAATCACCGCGTTGACTGGGCCCTGACGCAGGTTCACCGGTTTATACAGATATAAATCCAGTGGTTGCCATAACTGCAGGCGCCACTGTTCCGGGTTGATGTTGTGTTGAGGATGGATCCGTATTGCTGCGGCAATAAGGGATGGGTCTGCGGGCGGCAGTAACAATGCATTGTTGAGCAGCGTTTTTGCCTGCTGCTGCCACAGGGCAAAGTTACCATTCGTGGCTTCCGGCAAAGCACTGGCGTTGATTGGCAAGCGTAAATCGGCGGCCAGTAACGCTGGCGTAGAGGAAGGTTTTACTTGCGAATCAGCTGCGGCGGCCGGGGCTGCCGACAACACTGTCATCATCAACAATGCCAGCCAATACTTGCCGGGTAAACAAGCAGCGCTAATAAAAGAAAAATGCGGTGAGATCAGCGTGTGGAGCAGCATCATGACGGTAGGCTCAGATCAAAGATAAACCTGAGCTTGCCAAAAACAACGTCCAGGCACCAGAACATTCTGCCACCGATAGACAGAAAATTCCTACTACAGCACCAACCAGCAGATTTTATGGCGCAGGTGCGAGCCAGGCCGCAACCAAACCACAATCGACAGAGGCGGATAAAATGCAGTTCGCCAAAGGTAAGATCAGCACATCACCAGCCGCCAGAAGCCACTGCTGCGATCCACTTTGTACCTGAATACGCTGATCTGCTGGCAAAGCATCCGCATACAGCAACCAACTGGTGTTGGTCACACCGGTCAATAACAAAGGTTGCTGCGCCAGAACTTGCAGTGCCCGCAAACCACCATGCAGGCCGGCCGACAACATCAGATTAATATCACGCACCGGTCCGTCGAGCAGCTCGGCAGAAGTATCAGCTGCACCGGCAAAACAGGCCTGATGCTGTGGACTGGTCAGCTGCATCCGGTGCTGGGGCGCACCTGGTGCTGTCACCGCCAACTCAAGGCCTGCGCCACTGCGTATCGCCAGATAACGGGTGTAACCATCAAAGGTTGTGAAAGGGCCAGATTGCAATACGGTAGCCGTACTGAAGCGCCAGTGAAAATCACGGGCAGCAACGCTGGCCCCGGCCGGGCTAATCGCCAGTTGCCGGGTTTCACCGCCGGCCCATTGGGTCACCGCCTGCTCTGAGGCCGGAATAAGCGCTGCGCAGGATGGTTTGTTATTGGCTGCTGAATTGATCACGCCGCTTACTGCCCACGCCACTGCGCATGGCACAGCGCGTCGTGTTTTTCCCGGCTCAGCAGAATACGCGCTAAGACTAAATCAGCTGCACCATCAGTGCCGCTGAGGCCAATCAGTGCTTCGAGATGCAGCTCCGGGTCGAGCTCTGCCCCAATCAGCTCCAGCCAGTCTTCGCCGGCCGGTACTAAATCCACATAAGCCCGGCTTTCATAATGTTGCTGATACAGGGCGTAATCTTCAGCACTCAAATTCTCACTGGCCAATTCTTCAAATATCGCAAACGCATGGTCACAAAGTTCATCCATCGACCAGAGTTCTAAGCTGTCTGTCATCACAAGTCCCCGCAAATTTACCGGCCCGCAGTATATCTCAGCGTACCGCTGCCGTCTTGAGGCCAGTGCGGGCTTTTACATAACGTTTGTTGTACCAGAGGGTGGCGGCAATACCTAACACCGACGGTAACACCCAGCTGATGAGTTGCAGCTCCGGGCCAAAATCCAGCACTTTACGGCCACCAAAAGCAAAAAACGCGGTAAAGATGGCAATCGCTGATGCCAGCATATTGCCGATATGTTCTTTTAAAATCGCTGATCTTTCGACGCTGGCTGTGTGAATGTAACGCAGGCAACCGATGCTGCTGAATAATGCGATAGCGCCAAAAATCTGCCCCAGCACAAACTGGCGCGGTACTGCCTGCCATAAAGTCCAGATGGCGTAGCCAAGCGTCAGCACGACCAAAGCCTGATGCGACCAGTTCTTAAGCGCCAGGCGCTCTGGCCCGGCCTGCAACGCCAACAATCCCTGGCGTAAATTCATCAGCGCCAGCAAACACAGCAACAGTAAAAACCCAGACATCTGCCGCACCCGCTCAGCAAACACCTGTGGGTCCTGACCGACACGCAAATCCGCCGCTTTGACCACCAGCGGTGCGGCCAGTACCAATGCGCACATCAGCATACCGGCGCCACAAATCAGATACATCAAAGTGCTGTACCAGCGACCGCTGCGCACATGCCATGGACTGCCTTTTTTCGCCAGCATTGGCCCCCAGAACACAAACAACGCCAGCGCGCCACAAACTACATGTAAAACTAATAACCACTGATGCAACATTTGCATGGAATGCCTCCTGGCGATTCTATTGATGACGCAGCCAGCATGCGGCTTTTGCACTGACCGGCACAGTGCCAGAAGTCATCTTCGGCACTATGACTTCTGGCCTATTGCCGGCATCACCAGGCCTCACGCATACTGCGAAACCTGTTTAATCCTGAGCACGAAATTGTGATAACTGAGCCTGTTGTTGCCCGGCCTGCAGAAACGCCCGCCACAGTGCCACCGATGCGGTGGCTGCATAAAGAAAACCTCGCCGCGGTATTAAGCTGGCTGGTGTTTGCTTACATTCAGCAGAGCACTGCCATGCAGCTGTATGGCAACTGGCACCCGTTGAGCCTGCTGTGTGCGGTCTGTTTATTGCTGTTTATCGGTTTATTTTATTATTGTCAGGCTTGTGAAGATAAAAGCCGGCCGGTTTTGGCATTAATGCTAATGTGGGCGGCGCTGACAACCACCGCCGTGCTGGCGCCCAATGGGTTTGCTGCCGGTCTTGGTGTCCTGTGGTGCTGTCTGTTGCCCTGGTTTGTGCCGGCGCGCTGGTTATATCTGATGATCCTGCCTGCTTTATTACCCGTGCTGATCATGCAGTCGCTGGACGGATTGCGGCTCGGTGAAGGCCTGATGATTCTGGTTTGTGGCACTTTTCAGTTTTTTGCCATGTTTGCGATGAGTAAAGCACGGGAAGAAAAGCTCGCCCGGGAGGCTTTAGCCCAAACCCATCACGCATTATTGGCGGCGCAGTCACAACTGGCGACCCAAGCTGCCGACGCCGAACGCTTGCGCATTGCCCGCGATTTACACGACAGTCTGGGCCATCATCTGACTGCACTGGTGATCCAGTTGCAGGTCGCCGGCTACCAAAGCAGCCAGTTAAGCGCCGCTGATACTGCCAATAACACGGCACAGCAGGCTCTGACCGGCCACATTCAGCATTGCCATGATCTGGCCAAACAACTGCTGCAGGAAATTCGCCACACCGTCTCGCAACTGCGCGAACCGGCGTTGCCACAACTGGCGTTGCAGCTCAAAGCACTGGCGCAGAATGTGCCCCAGCTGCAACTGAACCTGCAGATCCCGCCCGGTTTGCCTGCAGATCCGCTGTCCACTGCCCTGCTGTATCGGGTCAGTCAGGAAGCTGTCACCAACACAGTCAGGCATAGCGGCGCGACCAGTGCCCAGCTGCAAATTTGGCAATACAAAGACCAACTGTATTACCGCTATCGTGACAATGGCCAGTTGCAGCAATGGCCGCTGCTCGAGGGCAACGGTCTGACCGGCATGCGCGAACGGATTGAACAGGCCGGCGGTTCATTGCTGCTGTCGAACCCACAGCGACAGCTGCAAATTGATATTGAGTTGCCGGCGGTGGCGCCATGAGCATCCGGCTGATTGTCATTGATGACCAGACGTTAGTCCGCCAGGGCATCATCAGCTTATTGCAGCTCGACCCAGATATTGAAGTCATAGCCCAGGCCGGCGACGGCAGCGAAGTGGTCGCGCTGGTGCAGCAATACCAGCCAGACTTGCTGCTGATGGATATCCGCATGCCACAGGTCAATGGCATCGAAGCGCTGCATTTACTGCAACAAGCCGGGTTGCACGTACCTGTGCTGATGTTAACCACTTTTGACGACCATCAGCAGGTACTGACCGCTATGCTGGCCGGTGCCCGCGGTTATCTGCTTAAAGATGTGGCGCTTGATGCGCTGCTGCAGGCGATCCGCACAGTCGCGGCCGGTGGTTCTTTGTTGCAACCGGCGCTGACCGACCGTATCCTGCAGGCCCGCCAGAGTGCCGATGTGCTGCCTGACACTGAATCTCTGTCACCCAAAGAGTTGGAAGTCCTGCGTTTACTGGCGGCCGGCTTCAGTAACCGGGAAATCGCCAGCGCCGTGTTTAAATCTGAAGGCACAGTGAAAAATCAGGTGTCAGCCATTTTGGCAAAACTCGGTGTGCGCGACCGAACCAAGGCGGTACTCAAAGCCATAGATCTTGGTTTATTGCATTAACACTTTCAGGAATTCCCAATCATGCAACAACAACTTGCCCTCGTCAGTCTGCTGGTCCGCGATTATGCAGAAGCCATCGATTTTTACTGCAACAAACTGGGCTTCCATCTGCTGGAAGACACGCCACAAGGGCAAAAACGCTGGGTCGTCGTCGCGCCGCAAGGCGACAGTGGCTCTGCGCTGTTACTGGCGCGCGCCAGTGATGAAACGCAACAGGCCATGATTGGCCGCCAGGGGGCCGGCCGTGTCTGGTTGTTTTTACAAACCGATGATTTTGAACGCGATTATCAGCGTATGCTGGCCGCAGGTGTACTGTTTCAGGAAACACCGCGCCATGAACCTTACGGCACAGTTGCGGTGTTTGCCGACCTGTATGGCAACCTGTGGGATTTAATCCAGCGGAAAAATAGCTGATATTTTTCTGACAAATCATCCGGCTGACTTGGGTTAGTCATATTCCTGCTCCTACACTGTTTTATCCGGTAGCTGCCTATCGGTGCAG
>CAMLNG010000019.1 GCA_946481195.1 uncultured Chromatiaceae bacterium | reverse complement strand
ACAGGCGCGCCATAAAGTGTTCCGCCAAAGGCACAATATCCTGCTTGCGGTCACGTAGCGGCGGTAACATCAGTGTCAACACATTGAGCCGGTAATACAAATCTTCGCGGAACCGTCCTTCCTGCACCATGCCCGGTAAGTCTTTTTGCGTGGTGCATATCACCCGAACATCAACCTTGACTTCATTTTCATCAGCAACCCGGCGGAAACTGCCGTCCTGCAAAAACCTCAGCAATTTGGTCTGAATTTCGCGCGACATTTCGCCAATTTCATCTAAAAACACGGTGCCGCGGTTGGCCTGCTCAAAAATGCCTTTTTTACCTTCCGTCGTGCCGGGAAATGCATTAGGGCCATAACCAAACAATTCTGATTCAGCAACATTATCGGGCAACGCCGCACAGTTGACTGCCAGAAATGGCTTGCCGGCTCTGCTGCTGGCACTGTGGCAAGCCCGTGCTAACAGCTCTTTGCCGGTACCGGTTTCGCCGGTAATTAATATCGGTGCATCCAGTTGGGCCATTTTTTTCGCTTCACGCACCACTTTACGCATCAGATTGCTGCTGGCCTGAATCGAATTAAAACTTTCCTGGTCGCCTTTTTTGAAAGCAACCATTTGCTCACCCAGCCGGCTTTCTGATTTTAATGTGATAACGGCGCCAGCCAGAATTTCATGACCAGCTTCGGCCGGTACCATCACCGGCAGAATATCTGCGATAAATTTTTTGCCATGAATTTCAATTTTTCGGGTTTGCGCCAGCACATCGTCGCTTTCCAGCCAGCGCTGAAAATTAAAACCTTTCACTAACGGCGTGATCGGCAGCCCTACCACTTCGTCACGCTGCAACGTCAGCGCATCAAGCGCAGCTTCATTAATCACAGTGACATTGGCTTTGGTATCGATAGCGATAACGCCATCTGGCAGGGTCTTCAGTAAGGTAAACAGCTCATTGTGTTCACGTTCTGATGGCATAAACGCAGTGGTTTTGACGTCTTCAACGCCGGGAATGCGCCGAATCTTCGCCATCAGCTCCTGGAATTTCTCAAAATCGACGCTGGGAAAAGCGACAAACATCCGGCCTAACTCCGGATCAACTTCAATACCGCGCAGGTCAATCTGAAAGTGCACCAGGATGTTCAGTACTTCCTGGGCGATACCAACACGGTCCTGACAATGGATTTCTAAGCGCATGCGAATAACAACCCAACTAGATGACTCTCTTTGCATCATACGGCATTGCGCGCGCTTCAGACCAGCTCTTTTGTAAACTATTGTGAACGAGAGTAGCAGTTTGGCCGGATTTTATAGACAAAAAAAGCTGCCGTAGCAGCTTCTTCGTCAACCACCAATTAGCCGAGTAAAGCGTCGGTTTTGGCGGCACAAATGAAGTCATTTTTATGCAAACCTTTGATCGAGTGTGACCACCAGGTCACGGTCAGTTTGCCCCACTCCAGCAATAAGGCCGGATGGTGACCTTCTTCCTCTGCCATTTCGGCAACTTTCTGATGAAAAGCCCAGGCCAGTTTGAAGTTTTTGAACTTGTACTCACGCTCCAGTTGCAAAATACCGTCCCGGACCACTGGTACCCAATCGGGAATTTGGCGCATCAGCACTGGCAACTCGTCATCAGAGACACGCGGCGCATCGGCACGGCAGGCTTCACATTTTTGTACGGCTAATTCTGTCATCGTTGTTCTCAATGTTACTGGATTTAATTTGGCAGAAGTTTAACTACTAAAACTAACTGGCTTTTTTCTGTTTCGGTGCAAATTTCGGTGCATGTAATCCCAAAGCTTTCGCTTGCTGGACCAGCGCCATCAGGTCCTGCTGCGCAATTTCAAACAGCTGACGGATACTCTGAATACGGAAATAAATCGGTTGCATAATGTCGATGCGGTATGGCGTGCGGAATACATCGACAGCATCCAGCACTTTGCGCTCAGGGATATCAGAGTGAATGGCATATTGGGTTTCACCTGGCGACGATAAAATACCGCCTCCATAAATCCGCAGTCCTTCAGATGTATCAATCAGACCAAACTCGATGGTGAACCAGTATAACCGCGCCAGATACACCCGGTCTTCTTTGCTGGCAGCCAGACCTAACTTGCCATAGATGTGAGTGAATTCTGCGAAATCCGGATTGGTCAACATAGCGCAGTGACCAAAAATTTCGTGAAAGATATCGGGTTCCTGCAGATAATCAAATTCTTCGCGGCTGCGGATAAAAGTTGCAACCGGAAATTGTTTACTGGCCAGCAGTTCAAAAAACTTGTCAAAACTAATCAGTGCAGGAACTTCAGCACAGCGCCAGCCTGTAGTGGCTTCCAGCACGGCGTTAACTTCATGGAGTTGTGGAATGCGATCGGTGGGCAGATTCAGTCGTTCCAACCCTTCGAGATATTCGTTACAGGCTTTGCCTTTGATACAGCCAAGCTGGCGCTGAATTAAATCAGCCCAAATCTGATTTTCGTCGTCAGACCAGGCGATGATGCCATTTGAGTCCGACTGGCGGGATACGTAAGTCGTCATGTTACTACCTGTTAATTCTGTTTGCCGACCTCGGTTGGGCGGCTGAATGGCAGGCATCCTAGTGGATTGAGTGAAAGCTGTTAACCCGCCTGACGAAACTGGCAGCGTTGCAACTGTGCATTTTTTTATACACAGCTGCAGAGGTAACTTCCATCCATCTGATTTTAATCATTATTTCTGCTGTAACTGCATCTTTACTAATGCCTGTGCTATATCAGCAATGATGTCGTCTACATGTTCAAGCCCGACTGAAATGCGGATGAGCCCATCACTGATCCCGGCCGCACGACGCTCTTCTGCTGTATAAGGACTATGCGTCATGGACGCAGGATGCTGGATTAAGGACTCGGCATCACCGAGGCTGACGGCAAGGCTTAACAGCGCACATTGATTAATAAAATAGCGGCCATCATCGAGGCTGCCTTTGAGTTCGAACGCCAACACCCCACCCGCGCCTTTCATCTGAGTACCGAGAAAACGATGCCCGGGATGGGATTGCAGTCCCGGATAATACACAGTGGCAATTGCCGGATGTGACTGCAGATATTCAGCGACCTTCTGTGCATTTTGGCAATGGCGCTCCATTCGCACGGACAGCGTTTTCAGGCCACGGATGATCAGCCAGGCATCATGCGGGCTTATCGTCGCGCCCATATCCTTCAGCGTCGTCAGTTTGATGGTTTTTATAGTGTCGGCATCAGACAAAATAATGCCCGCCACCACGTCGCCATGACCGTTGAGGTATTTAGTTGCGCTGTGAATGACAATATCGATGCCGTACAAAGCGGGTTGCTGCAACAAAGGCGTCAGAAAAGTGTTATCAATCACCGATTTAATATTGTGCTGGCGGCAAAACCGGCCAAGAAACTCCAGATCAAGCACCACCAGATTGGGATTTATTGGGGTCTCTGCAAACAACATTTTGGTATTAGGGCGGCGCGCGGCTTCAACCGCCGCATGGTCTGTCATATCGACAAAACTGACTTCAATGCCGTAACGGGCGAACTGGTGATTAAAGAGGGCAAAGCTGCAGCCATAAATTGCTTTACTGGCGATCAGATGGTCACCTTGCTGCAAAAAAGCCAAAGTAGCTGCAGCAACAGCCCCCATCCCGGTGGCAGTCGCAGCGCCGTCTGCCATGCCCTCCAGCGCTGCTACTTTTAATTCCAGTTCGCGGGTCGTCGGATTGCCCAGCCGGGTGTAAATAAAACCTTCTGCTTCACCAGCAAAACGGGCAGCGCCCTGCTCGGCACTGTCAAAAACAAAAGTGGAGGTCTGAAACAACGGAGTGGCGAGGCTACCAAACTGGGTGTCGTAAGTCTTGCCGGCATGAATACATAGAGTTTCTGCGTGTGTACTGATACTGCTCATAACTACCTGACTGCTTAGATGATCTTTTAATTAACTTAAGCAAAGAAGTTATAAAGCGGACAAGGCATGCAGACATCTGTCTGTCTGTTTAACCCAATCTCAACTGGGAGCGGAATACAAATATTGTAAATATTATTGTGCAGGCGGCCGCTGCAATAACTGCTGGATCAGCGCCTTTAACAGCGGCTGCACCGGTTTTTCTGCCGGTAACATTGGTAAGGGCCGCAGTTGTTGCTGCACAAACCGGCCAAGCCGCGCCAGCATCAAGCCTGCTAATACGCCTTGTCCGGCACGGGCCGACAACTTACTACTGAGCTCCACACCAAGAAAATCACCACCGATATCAATCGCCAACTCAGTCGCCCCGGTCCAGAACAACAAGTTGGCAAATTGTTTAAATAAGGCCAGCCTGGCAACTACGCCAAGTGGAATACCGTAAACTGCGGAGAGTTCCGCCATCAGACGCCAGGCCCGCCAGCTGACTAACGCCATGTCTGCGAGCGCAAAAGGACTGACTGCCACGGCCATCCCGGTTTGCTTCGCCGCAGCACTGATGCGCTGCGACGCTTGCTGGTCTAAGGGTTGTAACACCAACAAATCAAAGAGCTGCAACGTTTCAGCGTCTGATAACTGCAGATTGTGCTGTGCTAAAAAGGCACTGCGGTCTGCCTGCGGTAAGGCAGCCAGAATACGCTGACACAGCGGTGTGGCCTGACCGTATTGCAGGCTCTGCTGCAGGCTCAACGCGTCTTCGCGCCATTGCTGCCTCATCCGGCGCTGACGTTTACTGCGCCAGCCACTCCACAGCAGTTTACCCAGTGCGGCGACACCAAAGCCGGTTAAAGCGACAGCAGCGCCGCCCTGCAGCCAGCTTTGACTCAGGCTCTGCTTAACAAATTCTGCCCACTGCAATCCACCAAGCAAGACTACCAGCGTCAGGCCAGTAACCAGCCACCCAGACAATCCCGCCTCTTGTGCCTGTGATCCCGTTGCCGCAGGGGGATTTTGTGGTTCATTTACAGCGACAAAACCAGTATCCTGCAATTGCATCGCAGTTTGGAGCGACGCGCCATCCAGATCTGCCTGTACACCAACAAAATCGGCATTCGTGAACTGCCGTGCAGTTTTCAGATCTTTCATCGCAGGTGATCCCCGAGTAAAAACTGCAACGCCAGATCCATCCGTAGTTGTAGTGGATAAGTGGGTGCAGGCCCCATCAATGGTAAAAATTCCGGAAAAGCAAACTGGTGATGAACAAATAGTTGCGGTGATGGCATCGACATCGGCACTTCGCCCGGATACCAGGTTTGCAATTCGCCGGTTGACGCCAGATGCCCACGTAAACAAGGGGTTTGCCCATCCCTGCCCTGTACCTGGCCAAATTCAGCACTCACGACGGCTGCCACAGCCAACGCTTCTGTCTCGCATTGTTGATACCGCTGCTGATACAAAGGTTGCTGCAACATCTGCTGCAGCAGCAACAATAAATTGCGGTGCTGGTCCGGCGTCAACAAGTCAGCTTTGGAAGCAACAAACAACACCTTATCGATGCGCGGTTTAAACAGGCGCCGCCACCAGCTTTCCGGGCCATAGGAGAAATGCTGCGAGATGAGCATCAGCGCCTGTTGTAACTGTGTCAGGGACTGATGTCCCCGGTTCAACGCACCGAGACAGTCGGCCATAATGACCTGACGGTCCAGCCCGGCAAAGTAATCACGATAAAACGGCAATACGACTTTTTGCTGATAGTCCGAAAAGTGCCGTTGTAACTGCTGGTTCAACGCATTTGGGGCGCTGAGCTGTTCCGATAGCAACGGGAACAATTGCAACAGTGGCGCGCCTTGTAGTTCAGCAGGTCGCAGTAAACGCCCCGGTTGTAACATCACTGCCAGCTGTCGCTGTTTGACCTCAAGCAAAAGTTGCTGATAGCTGTCGGTCAGCTGCTGCAACAGCAAAGGATCTGCGCTTAAGTCAGCTTGAGCCAGCTGGTGACGAAAGGGTGCTGCAAAGTCCCGCACTGATTCAGAGTCGAGTAAAGTCCAGACCTGCTGACACCACTGCGGATAGTCTAACTGCAACATGGGTAAATCCAGCAACCATTCGCCAGGATAGTCGGTGATTTCCAGCGTTAGCGTTTGCCAGTCCAGCAGTTTCTGTTTCAATGGGTGCGCCGGTTTATAGCGTAATTCAAG
The DNA here is from genome assembly GCA_946481195.1 of uncultured Chromatiaceae bacterium. Next base: position 11,088 of record CAMLNG010000019.1, on the reverse strand, counting down.
CGTGATCTGGCTAAGAGCCGCGGTTGACGCCGGCCATTGTCCCTGTTGCATCTGCTGCAGATTCAATTCAAATGGAAAACGAGGCCGGGCTGCAACTGCGTTTTGGACAGGTTGACCACCTAAATAACGCTGTTGTTGCATCACCTGAAAAAACGGTAATTGGCTGGGCGGAGTCTGCGTCAATTGCCGGATTAAACTGGTCAGGAATGCGGTTTTACCCGCTCCACTAATACCGGTAATTCCGAGGCGAAGATGCTGATTCGCCAGACGTTGCCCGAAGGTCCGGGCTTTGTCTGGCAGTTGAAAATTCATCAGAGCAAAGATTCCACTGGTTAACTGCTAGGTTCAGGTTGTACTCAGAGTTTATTAAACTCGCGATGTAACTGGAATTTACTCGAAGTGACGTAAGTTTCCATATCCCGCAACCGGTATTCAATTGCATCAAATTGCTGTTTCAGGTGATTTAATGCCCGTGGTGGTGCTTCACCACGTTGCCAGACCCGGGTTTTCACTTCGACCGGGCGGTCAGCTACAGGTTTAGTCACAACGCCACTGCGATTTTCAGCTACGGATTTTTTCTCCAGCACTATCCAGCCAACCAGATACAGGACTGGTAAAAAACCACCTAAACCCAGCAATACGGATGCCAGCACCACAACCCGAACTAACCACAATTCCCAGCCGAAGTAGTCGGCGATGCCGGCACAGACCCCGGCAATTTTGCCGTTGCGGTCGTCCCGCAACAGCTCACGGCGTTTACTGCTCATGTTTGCGCCTCCAGTTTGGCGCGTCGGCGTCCAGGATAGCTTCCAGGGTTTTGATCCGGTCTGCCATCCGCTCCGCCTTCGCGGATAAATCGTTTAACTGCGCCAGCTCATGTTCGGACAGACCTTCGGATATTTTGCGTTTACTGCGGTAATGCATAATGATCCAGATTGGCGCCACGAATATCATGAAGATAATCAACGGTATGGCAAAAGCTTCGGTAACTTCCATCTTAGGCTCCAGAAACGCCTGATATTCAGGCGTTATTCTCGTTGTTCATTTTTGCTTTTAATGCTGCCAGTTCAGAATCAATTTTGTCCTGGGCGGCTAATTCAGCAAATTCGTCGCGTAAAGTCTTTTTACCTAAGTCGTAAGATTCGACCTGAGCTTCCAGATTGTCGATCTTTTGCTCGTAGCGTTCAAATTTGTACATCGCGTCATTTAAACGGGTGCTGTCCAGTGATTTTTTCACTTCCAGTCGCGATGCCACAGTCTTCTGGCGCATCAGCATGGTTTTTTGCCGCGCTTTGGCATCTGCCAATTTTTCCTGCAGCTGCGCAACTTCATCTTGTAACTTACTGATATGCGTATCTAAATTTGCGATATCTGTGTTTACTGCTGTCGCCTGATCTGCAGCTTTTTGTTTTTCAATTAAGGCTGAACGCGCTAAATCGTCGCGATCTTTGCTCAGTGCCAATTCGGCTTTGCTTTGCCAGTCGGCCACATCTTCTTCCAGACGGCTGACTACGCGTTGTAATTCTTTTTTCTCTGCAATTGTTTTTGCAGATGAAGAACGCACTTCGACCAGTGTATCTTCCATTTCCTGAATAATCAGGCGAACCATTTTTTCCGGATCTTCAGCCTTGTCTAACAAAGCATTGATGTTTGAATTCACGATATCTGAGAAGCGAGAGAAAATACCCATGATGTTTACCTCGTTTGGTGTCTGATTGAGTCATATATCCTTATTCAGGAAGCTTGCCAACTCGTAAAATAATCATAACCAACTGTTTTTAAATACTTTATTTTATTTTTAATAAAGACTGTTGCCAGCACCAACTTTCAAATAGACTACTAATTAGCAAATTTAACCACTAAATGGCAGCGATATGGCAAGAGCTTTCCAACAGGACAATCTGATTGGCCAATCTAACAGCTTTCTTAACGTTTTGGATCAGGTGTCGCAAATAGCACCATTGAACAAACCGGTCTTGATCATTGGTGAGCGTGGCACTGGTAAAGAGCTGATTGCGGCGCGGTTACATTACCTGTCACAACGCTGGGACCAGACCTACCTGACGTTAAACTGCGCCTCGCTAAATGAAAACTTATTGGAAAGTGAGCTTTTTGGTCACGAGGCCGGCGCTTTTACCGGCGCCAGCAAACGCCATGAAGGCCGTTTTGAACGGGCAAATTTCGGCACGCTGTTTCTGGATGAGCTGGCGAATACACCAGGTCTGGTACAGGAAAAATTGCTGCGGGTGATTGAATACGGCGAATTTGAGCGCGTCGGTGGTAGCCGGCCTATTAAAGTCGATGTCCGGCTGGTCTGCGCGACCAACGAAGATTTGCCCGGCATGGCAGAACGCGGCGAATTCCGTGCGGATTTGTTAGACCGCCTGGCGTTTGACGTCATCACCTTGCCGCCTATGCGCGAGCGACGCGAAGACATCTTACAACTGGCGGAACACTTTGCCATCAACATGGCGCGGGAACTGAATTTTGAGTTATTCAGCGGTTTCAGTGAAAAGGCCAAACGACAATTGCTCGATTATGATTGGCCGGGTAATGTCCGTGAACTGAAAAACGTGGTGGAGCGCAGTGTTTATCGTACGAACAATCCTTATGTCCCGGTCCACGATATCCTGTTTGACCCATTTGCATCGCCATTCCGGCCGCAGGCCAGAGTCCGCACTCTGGACCGGCAGTCAGCGTCCCCTGCACCACAGCTCCCCCCAGTTGCGCAGCCATTATCTTCCCCTACATCACCGGCCGCAGCTGCGACCGGCACGGCGCTGCAGTTTGATTTCAGTCAGATACAGGATTTTAAACTTCTGTCTGAGCACTATGAAGTCACGCTGATCAAACAAGCACTGTCAGCATGTCAGTACAACCAGAAAAAGACTGCGGATGCGCTGAATCTGACGTATCATCAGCTACGTGGATATATGAAAAAATACAAACTGTTAGACAGCCAACAATGAATTTTTCCTATTGCCGTTTAGGCGGCCTGAGTCTGGTCTTCTGCTTAGCTGCCTGTCAGCCGGTTACAGTATCAGACTCTAATCAGGGCCTGGTGTATTGTGCCGAAGGTTCACCCGAGAGTTTTAATCCACAACTGGTGACATCAGGCACAACTATCGACGCTATCAGCCAGCATTTATATGACCGCTTGCTGGATATTGACGCGAATTCCGGCGATTTGCTACCTGCCCTGGCGCAGCAATGGCAGGTGAGCGCAGACGGTTTGTCTTACCGCTTTAAGCTGCGCCCCAACGTCAGCTTTCATCAGACGGAGTACTTTACTCCAGGTCGTTATTTTAACGCTGAAGACGTCGTGTTTACTTTTAACCGGATGTTACAGGTCGAACATCCGTTTTTTCAGACAGCGACCGAATATCCCTATTTTGACAGCATCGAGTGGCGTCAGCGGGTTAAAAGCATCACTGCACTGACCTCAGACGAAGTAGAATTCAGACTGAATCAGCCCGACAGCTCGTTCTTATCGGTACTGGCGACTGACTTTGCCGCAATACTGTCGGCCGAATACGGCGCTCAACTGATTGAACAGCAGCAGAAACCTTTACTGGACACTCAGCCGGTTGGGACGGGCCCATTTAAATTTCGCCAGTATCAGAAGGATGTTTTAATCCGCTACTACCGGCATGACGGCTACTGGCGTCAACATGGGAATTTGCAGCAACTGGTCATTGACATAGTACCGGATAACACTAAACGGCTGGCCAAGTTGTTAACCCGGGAGTGTGATATTGCGCCAATTCCGCGTTTGGCTGAATTACAGATGTTTTCTAACCGACCAGATTTTAAAGTCGAGCAACAAACCAGCATGAACGTCGCGTTCTGGGCGTTTAATACGCAGAAACCACCGTTTGACCGTGTTGAGGTCAGGCAGGCACTGGCGCTTGCAGTCAATAAACCCAATATTCTGCAGGCGGTTTATTTCGGCCAGGCGGAAGAGGCCAACTCAGTGTTGCCGCCCAATTCTTGGGCTTATCGGAAACAAAGTCAGGGGCAGTCTTTTAACCCAGACAAAGCAAAAGAGCTGCTGCGTCAGGCGGGTTATCCGGATGGATTTAGCATCGATATCTGGGCGATGCCGGTACAACGCCTGTACAACCCCAACGCGCAAAAAATGGCAGAACTGATCCAGGCCGACCTGCGGGCTATCGGCGTCAAAGCGCGGATTGTCTCTTATGAATGGAACACGTTCCGCCGTAAGTTACGTCAGGGCGAACATGATTCAGTATTAATTGGCTGGACCGCGGACAACGCGGACCCCGATAATTTTCTGCGCCCTTTGCTGAGCTGTGCAGCTGCAGTCTCTGGTAGTAACAGAGCCAACTGGTGTGACGAACATTTCGACCAATTTATCGCCGGTGCTGTGCAAACCACAGATGTGGCACAGCGCCGCAGCTATTATCTGGCAGCTCAACAGTATCTGCAGCAACAAATGCCGTTGATGCCGATAGCGCATTCCAAACGGTTTCAGGTGAAAAACAGCAGCGTTCAGGGGGTCAATATTAACCCTTATGGTGGTATCAGCTTAGTAAATGCCGGGAAAACACCATGATTCTTCGTTATCTGGCGCGCCGAATGTTTCTGCTGGGATTTGTCTTTGTTGCGCTGACGGTCTTTGTCTTTAGTCTGAATTATCTGTTTCCGGGTGACTTAGTCAGTAACCTGACGGGTCTGCGGGACATCTCCCCACAAAATCATCAGCAATTACAACAGGTGCTGGCGTTAGACCAAAGCCTGTGGCAGCAGTATATTGCCTATAACAGACGATTATTGGCAGGTGACTGGGGACTTTCCTTTGCCAGCCAACAACCGGTACTTACTGAGATTATGCAGGTGCTGCCGGCAACGCTGGAGCTGGCTGCCTATGCGCTGTGTCTGAGTTTGTTTGCAGGTATACCAATGGGATTATTGGCCGCAGTAAAAAAAGACAGCCTGCTGGATCGGTGTATCTCCGGTATCGCCTTAGTTGGCTACTCGATGCCGGTATTCTGGCTGGCTTTGGTCTGTATCATGTTGTTTTCACTGCAGTTAGGCTGGTTACCTACCTCAGGTCGGCTGGGTGTGCTGTTTGAAGTCCCGAGCCAAACCGGCTTTATTTTTGTCGATATTCTGTTGGCAGACCAAGTATCGCGCAGTGCCGCAGCATATAGCGCGCTGCAGCATCTGGCCATGCCGACTTTTATACTCGCAGTCTATCCAACCAATGTGATGATTCGTTTTGTCCGCACCTCGATGCTGGAAGTGCTGGAGCAAAACTATATCAAAACAGCCCGGGCGAAAGGCTTATCCAGAAGCCAGGTGTTATACCGGCATGGTCTGCGCAATGCATTGTTGCCGGTCACCCGCCAGGTTGGTTTGCAGTTTAGTACCCTCATCACGCTTGCGATGCTAACTGAAGTGATTTTCTCCTGGCCCGGCATTGGGCAATGGCTGATTGACAGTATCTATCAGCGTAATTATCCGGCGATCCAGGCTGGGTTGTTGGTAGTTTCCAGTCTGGTGATTTGTGTAAACATGCTGACCGAAATTCTGCATACCCTGTTTAATCCACTGGCGCGGAAACTCTGATGAAAAAATTGCGCTTGTATTACGAAGAGTACAACAAAAGGCCCTATCAGTTACTTTGGCGGCATTTTATTACTCAGCATTTTGCGCTGTTTGGCCTGGTGATCTTATCCATTTTGCTTCTCCTGGCGATGTTGAGCCCATTTATCAGCCCACATGACCCCTACCTGCAAAATTCAGAGGTTTTGTTGTTGTCGCCATCCTGGCAAGGCAATGGTTTGGTAGCGTATCCTTTTGGTACCGATGACTTGGGACGTGACCTGATGTCACGGCTGATGTTAGGCGCCAGCTACAGCTTCGGGCTCGCCATCCTGGCAGTCAGTGGCGCTATGTTGATCGGACTTGGTCTCGGTATCCTCGCCGGCATGACCAGAGGGGTGCAGTCGAGCATCTTTAACCATTTACTGGATTTAGCTTTGACTATTCCGAGCCTGTTGCTCGCCATTGTAATAGTCGCTGTACTTGGTCCTGGCCTGCTCAACACTATCTGGGCGATTTTACTGGCTCTGTTACCTCAGTTCATCCATGGTGTTGGCAATGCTATCCAGCAACAGCTAAAACAGGACTACGTAATAGCTTACCGCTTGGATGGCGCCAATAACTGGCAGATTTTGTGGTCTGTGGTGTTACCAAACCTGTGGGAGCCGTTGTCCCTGTTATTTACCATGGCGCTGTCAACAGCAATACTGGATATTGCGGCACTTGGCTTTCTGGGGCTCGGTGCACAGGCGCCAACACCGGAATGGGGCAGCATGGTGGCAGATGCGCTGGACTCCATTTATCTGGCGCCCTGGACTGTCGCGCTACCTGGTTTACTCATTTTCATCACTGTATTGTCGGTCAATCTGGTCGGTGATGGCTTGCGCAATGCGATGAAAAAACGGCGGGAAAACTGATGCAATTATTGGATATCCGCAATCTGACGCTGGAACTCGAGACCCCCGACGGTATCGTCCGGGCGGTTGACCGGGTCAACTTATCATTGCGTGAAGGCGAGATCCGCGGGTTAGTCGGTGAATCGGGTTCAGGAAAAAGTTTGATTGCTAAAGCAATTATGGGTGTATTGCATCAACGCTGGCACATATCCGCAGATCGCTTCAGCTGGTGCGGAGAAGACTTGTTGCGCCTCCCCTATCAGCGACAACGGCAGATTATCAGCCGGGATATTGCAATGATTTATCAGGAGCCCAGCCGAAGCATGGACCCGACAGCACCGGTCGGGGAGCAATTAGCAGAATCCATCCCTGACCACCGGCTTGAAGGGGTGTCCTGGTGGCAAAAAGGCTATTTCCGCCGTAAGAAAGCGATTAACTTGCTACACAAAGTCGGGATCCGCGACCATCAGGCAGTACTGAACAGTTACCCCTATCAGTTGTCAGAAGGTGTCTGTCAAAAAATTTCCATTGCCATGGCGATTGCGAAAGATCCGAAACTGCTGATTGCCGATGAGCCGACAACGGCGCTGGAAAGTACCACTCAAGCGCAATTATTCCGTTTGCTGGCCAGTTTTAATCAGCTGAAAGGCACTTCTATTTTGCTGATCAGCCACGAGCTGGAAACCGTTGCTAAAAACACCGATACCGTCAGCGTGTTGTATTGCGGTCAGTTAGTCGAAGCTGGTGAAACCGCTGAGTTACTGAAAAACCCCCGCCATCCTTACACCGATGCGCTGATCCGCAGCGTACCGGAATTTCAGCCAGATTTAGGCTTTAAGCAACAACTATATGCCTTACACGGCAGTATTCCGACCTTACAGCATTTACCTATTGGCTGCCGTCTCGGGCCACGTTGTCCAAACGCGCGCAGAGAATGCGTTAAAACCCCGCAACTGGAACGCCAGCAAAATCATTTTTACAGCTGCCATTTTCCAATCCACAGGGGCTTAGCTGATGAGTGACTTAATCGAAGTCCGCAACCTGGGTAAAACTTACCGTAAAGCAACCGGTTTGTTTAAACACAAAGAAATCATAGCCTTACAGCAGGTCAGTTTTACTTTGCAAGCGGGTGAGACCTTAGCAGTTGTCGGTGAGACTGGTTCTGGCAAAAGTACGCTGGCTAAATTGTTAGTGGGTATTGAACAGCCGGACCAGGGGGAAATTCTCTATGCCGGCAATCAAATCAATTGCAGTGAATATCGAAAAACGAATCAGTTTATCCGTTATATTTTTCAGGATGCGGCCCGTTCGCTTAATCCGAATCAGAAAATAGCGGAGATCCTGCATGCTGTGCTGCGCTACAGCACGGTATTAAGTACAGAACAGCGTGAGCAAAAAATAAGTCAGACCTTACGCTTGCTTGGCTTACTGAACGAGCATGCCAATTATTATCCCCATATGTTTTCCGGTGGCCAGTTACAGCGTGTGGCGCTGGCCCGTGCGTTAATCCTTGATCCTAAGGTATTAATCCTCGATGAAGCACTGACGGCACTGGATCCTTCCCTGCGCGCTCAAATCGTCAATTTATTACTGGAACTGCAACAAAAGACTGGTATCGCTTATTTACTGATCACCAACCAGCTCCGGTTGGTACGACACTTTGCCGACCAAACCATGGTGCTACACCAGGGTCAGGTGCTGGAATATGGCCCCACAGCGCAAGTGTTTCAACAACCTAAACATGATTTCAGCCGCAAACTTATCGGTAGTGCACAATATTAATGCCCAAACCAGGCTATGCCCCCTGCCTTCAAGTCAGGTTTTAAATGCGATAAAAAAAGCCAGCTAATGCTGGCTTTGTTGTTTCTAAGAAGCTGCAACGGCTTACTGTTGTTCAGTCGCAGCAGTCAGCACCGAAAGATTGCGGCTGATCTCAGCGCGGTCGCGCAGCGCTTTTTGCACGATTGCAAAGTGAGACTGACTCAGCTGATTAGCCAGATTGTCCAGCTCCGCCTGAGACGGCTCGCCTTGCGCAGGAACCTCTGTCACTTTACTGACCAAGACAATTGCAGCATCACCACTTTGCAGTTTGGTGCTGCCTGAGGTCACAGGTTTTTCTTTGGTTGGTTTGGCCAGTTCAAAAGCTTTAGTGCGGATTTGAGCATCCAGACTGCCACCAAAACGCGGTGTTGCCACCGATTTTTCCAGTGTCAGCTGATTCGCCGCAACAAGTTCACTAATCGCTTTGCCACTTTGCAGTTCTGTCAGCAGTGTGTTGGCTTTTTCCTCAGCCAGAATAGCCGCTTGTTCAGCCACATAAGCGGTTTGAACTTCTGCTTTTACTTCGTCAAAAGATTTGTTTTTCGCCGGCAGGTGTTCGACCAGGCGAGCCACAACAACATGCTGCGGTGACACTTCAAGCACTTCACTGTTCGTGCCAGCACTGATGAAATCCGCATTAAACACTGTATCCAGTACTTTCGGTGCATTTAACGCTTCAGGAGCTGTGGCACGGCTAAATAAAGCCGCATTCTGCACCTTAACACCAACAGCTGTAGCAGCCTCTTCCAGGTTATCTGCGACTTCGAAACTGACTTCTGCCAGCTTTTGCTGCAGCTCAGCAAACTTCTCTGCTGATTTTTCTGCTTTGACTGCCGCAATAATACTGTCTTTCACTTCGTCCAGCGTTTTCACTTTCGCCGCTTCGATGTCAGTCAGTTTAATAATGTGGTAGCCAAAAGAGGTTTTTACCACAGCAGATACATCGCCGGTTTTCGCCAGCGCATATGCGGCAGCTTCAAATTCAGGCTCCATCACACCTTTGGTGATGAAATCCAAATCACCGCCATTTTCTGCGGACACTGTATCTGAGGAGTGTTGTTTTGCTAATGTCGCGAAATCAGCCCCACCCTGCACTTCCTTCAGCAGTGCTTCAGCCTTCGCTTTCACCTCTGAGTTATCATCTGCAGACTCCAGCAGAATATGCGATACACGGCGGCGCTCTTCGCCCTGATAACGGCTTTGGTTCGCATCATAATAGGCTTTCACGTCAGCATCGCTGACCTGAATATCCTTGGCTAAATCAGCAGCTTTGAGTTCGACGTATTGCACAGCAACCTGCTCTGGAGTGGCATAACGCGCCTGGTTTTGTTGGTACCAGGTATTGAGCTGGCTATCGTCAAATTTAACGTTCTTCGCCTGCTCTGCAGCTTTGACCAGAGCGAATTCGATATCACGGGTTTGTTGTTGTAGCGTCATCAGATTTTTCATTTCACCCGGCAGGGCAAAATCAGAACCGGCTAAACCAACCAGTAACTGATTGCGGCTGTATTGTTCGCGTAACATATCGCGCAGCTGGTTTGCAGTCAGATTACTCTGGCGTAAAACCGCCTGATAACGCTCTTTGTTGTAGACGCCATCGACCTGAAACTCAGGCATTTTGACGATAGCGTCGAGCAAAAACTGATCGCTGATGGCGATACCAAAGTTGGCTGTTTGTTGTTTAATCAGTGTTTCGTCGATCAGGCGTTCTAACACCTGATTACGGAAGTTATTCATGTAGTTGGTATCGGCTGCCAGGCTGGCAAACATCTCACCAAATTGCTGCTCCATCCGAGCGCGTTCGCTCTGATAACTTTGTTCAAACTTGGCGCGGGTGATTTCTTCGCCATTGACCACGGCCACTGGCTGATCGGTGCTATTTCCGAAATAGCTGCTGACGCCTGATACTGCAAACGTCAGGATTACGAGGCCCAGCACGACCTGAGCGATAATGCCCTGCGAACCTTCTCTGATCTTTTCTAACATGCTTAGTTTATCTCTATTAGCTGCAATAGCTGGCTTAAAAAAAAAGCGCATCTTATCAGATGCGCCTTTTTTATTGAAGCTGTGAAGGAACTGTTACTACCTAAGCTGATTGTCACTAAACGACATTTACTACAGGCACGGGTTCCTTCGAGCCCGAATCACTTACCCGGCGCGCCGGATCAGCGTTTCTTAGTTCACGCTGTCTTTTAACGCTTTGCCTGGCTTGAAAGATGGGATCTTCGCAGAAGCGATTTGGATCGTTTCGCCAGTTTGTGGGTTACGGCCAGTACGTGCTGCACGCTCGCGTACTGCGAAAGTACCGAAACCAACCAGCGCAACTGAGTCACCTTCCTTTAAAGCTTCAGTAACGGCTTCGATGAACGCGTCAAGAGAACGACCCGCTGCCGCTTTAGAAATGTCTGCACCAGCAGCAATTTTGTCGATAAGTTGAGACTTGTTCACAATATCATCCCCTTCAATTGTTATTATTTTCTACAACCAGATTTAAAGTACATTCTTGTGTTCGGCCTTTGTTATATCAAGCTGGTTTCCCGCTTGCAAGCACAAATCCAAGGGTCCTGAAAAATTCTTGGTGTCTCGCCAGCCCTTGTCCGACAAGGGCTGCACCGAAACTGCCCCTAAATTAGCACAGCCTGAGCTTTTGAAAAGCCCCTAAACCGGATTTTTTTGGCTTTTTTTGGCTCTTGTGCTCTTTTTTTCTTCAGTGATCACAGACATACCGGTCGGCGGCTCCTGTAAAGCCAGTTCCAGCACCTCATCTATCCATTTTACCGGACAAATTTCGATATCGCCTTTG
>CAMLNG010000018.1 GCA_946481195.1 uncultured Chromatiaceae bacterium | reverse complement strand
TTACCTGGTGGTGGTTTTGTCGCAGGGCTGGTCACCGCAGTGGCGCTGATCCTGCAGTACATCGCCCATGGCGTGGATTGGGTCAAACCTCGGTTAAATCTGCAGTTTTCAGCTCTGATCGCCAGCGGCATTCTGATTGCCTGGCTGACCGGTGCTTTTAGCTGGCTGTTCGGCAAACCCTTTTTAACTTCCTGGTTTGATTACTTTGATATTCCGCTGCTTGGACAAATCGAACTGGCGAGTGCCATTGCCTTTGATTTGGGTGTGTACCTGACCGTTGTTGGTTCGACACTGCTGATCCTGGCCAATCTTGGCAAACTGACGACCCGGCATAAACCAGAACACCGAGGACAAATCTGATGGAACTGCTCATCGCGATTGCTATTGGTCTGCTGACCGGATGTGGCGTATTACTGATCCTGCGTGGTCGTACATTCGCCGTGATGCTTGGGCTGACCATGTTGTCTTATGCCGTCAATCTGTTCATTTTTGTCAGTGGTGGCCTGACTGCCGGTGCTGGGGCTGTGCTTGGTGCATCGGCACAATATGCTGACCCGTTGCCGCAGGCCTTAGTGCTGACAGCTATTGTGATTGGTTTTGCCATGACCGCTTTTCTGGTTGTACTTGCGATTCGCGCCCGCGCTGAACTGGGACATGATGAAGTCGATCTGCAAAAACCAAATGTGCGGGGAGGTGCCTGATGCAACATTTGGCGATCCTGCCCGTTCTGCTGCCGGCATTGTTTGCGGTGTTATTGTTACTGCAACCGCAGCAGGCGGCTGTCAGAACCCGGCGTGTTGGCAGTGTGCTGGCGATGCTGTTCAACCTGCTGGTGGCGACGGCCTTGCTGTGGCAACAAACCAATGTGCCGGCCAGCCATTATCTGCTCGGGAACTGGCCGGAACCCTTTGGTATTTTGCTGGTGGCGGATCAGTTATCCTCGCTGTTTGTCTGGTTGACGACTTTGCTGACATTGGCGGTTGCAGTCTACAGCTGTGCCGGCGATGACGAAAAAGGCGCGTATTTTCATCCGTTACTGCATTTTTTGTTGATGGGCCTCAACGGCGCTTTCCTGACCGGTGACCTGTTTAACCTTTTTGTATTTTTTGAAGTGCTGTTGATTTCGTCATACGGCCTACTGGTGCATGGCGGCGGCAAAAAGCGGATCCAGTCGGCATTACATTATGTGGTGCTGAATCTGGTGGGGTCCGCCTTGTTTTTGCTGGCGCTGGCCTTGTTGTATGCGATGCTCGGGTCTCTGCATATGGCGGATATGGCCCAGCGTATCAGCAGTTTAACGCCGTCTGAAACACTGGGCGTCAAAGCGGCTGCGGGGTTGTTACTCATTGTATTTGGCTTAAAATCCGCGTTGCTGCCGCTACATTTCTGGCTACCGGCGGCCTATAGCCAGGCCAGCGCTCCTGTTGCGGCAGTGTTTGCGGTGATGACCAAAGTCGGTGTTTATAGTCTGGTGCGGGTGTTTGGTCTGCTGTTTGGTACCAGTGCCGGCGTTTTAAGTGGTTATGGTGACGCGGTACTGTGGTGGGGCGGTCTGCTGACGATGTTACTGGCTGCTGTGATGGTACTGGCAGCTGTTGATTTAAAGAAGCTGGCAGCTGCGTTAGTGTTGTTATCGGCCGGTACTTTGCTGGCGGCACTGGGCTCAGGGCAGCCCCAGATCAAAGCCGCAGCACTGTATTACGCGGTGCATTCCAGTTGGATTGGCGCTATATGGTATCTGTTGTCAGATCTGATCGCCCGTCAACGTGGCAGCGTTGGCGACCGGCTGGTGCCAGGGCCGCGTCTACCACAGGCAGCTTTGTTGGGCTGGCTTTTTGTGTTCAGTGCTTTGGTAGTGATTGGCATGCCGCCGTTTTCCGGTTTTGTCGCAAAGTTATGGCTGATCCAGGGGCTCACCACCAGTTCGCACGGTTCGCTGCTGATTGCCATGTTGTTGCTCAGTAGTCTGGCGGTGCTGGTGGCATTCAGCCGCGCTGGCAGCGTGTTGTTTTGGCGCGCACAGCCACCGCTGCAAACACCGCAACCGCCGGTAGCTCCTTTTGCCCGAACCCCGATTGTCGCTTTAGTACTATTGTTGCTGGCCGGGCTACAGCTGGTGCTGTTTGGACAGTGGTGGACACAATTCTGTGTCGATGCCATCGCTCAGCTCATGGCCGTAAGTGGAGGTTCCTGATGCGAAATACTTTATTTGCCACCCCACTGCGCAGTGCCTTGTTGTTCCTGGTCTGGGTTGCGTTGCATAACAGCGTATCGCCCGTGGTGCTGCTCAGTGGAGCTATTCTGGCGATATTAGTCCCCTGGATCAGTCGTGGTTTTCGTGAGGCGCAGCCACAGATCAAGCGTTATGGTTTGTTTGGCCGTTATTTGTTGATGGTATTGTGGGACATTGTTGTTGCGAATCTGCAGGTGGTGAAAGTGGTGCTGGGGCGCAACAGTGCACTGAAACCGGGTTTTGTATTGTTGCCGCTGGATTTACGTGAACCGCTGCCGCTGACTATTCTGGCTGCCACTATTTGTCTGACGCCTGGTACTGTCAGCGCTGAATTATTGCCACGTCAGGCAGGTGATGCCCCGCAGTATTTATTGCTGCATGTGTTGGATTTGCACGATGAGGACACGTTGATCCGTGAGCTGAAACAACGTTACGAAGCGCCATTGATGGAGATATTCGCATGTTCAGTCTGATGCTGTTGGGTGTGATGGCGGTGATTATTCTGGCATTAGTCCTCAATATACTGGCGCTGTTGCGGGGGCCGGCAGTGGCCGACCGCTTGCTGGCGCTGGATACTATGTATATCAACAGCATCGCTTTGTTATTGGTTTATGGGATTTATGCCGCCAGCCAGCTGTACTTTGAAGCGGCGCTGCTGATTGCGATGCTGGGCTTTGTCAGCACTGTAGCTGTATGCAAATTCCTGCTGCGCGGCGATATTATCGAATAGGAGGCGTGATGACGGTATTAGAGTGGCTGATCAGTGGTTTATTGTGCGCCGGAGCGGTATTTGTCTTGCTTGGGTCTGTTGCGCTGCTGAAGTTACCGGATTTTTATACCCGGTTGCATGGCCCCACCAAAGCGACGACGTTAGGGCTGGGTAGTCTGGTGCTGGCGTCTTTGGCTTTTTTTAATCTGCAGCAGCAGACCTTGAGTTTGCAACAGCTGTTAATTGCGTTGTTTTTGTTTATTTCGGCGCCGGTCACTGCACATATGCTGATTAAAGTGGCAATGCATCACAAGCTGAAACATCATCCAACCACACAGGGCTTGGATAAACTACCGGCGGACTAGTCAGCCTGTAGGGCATTGCGGGGGATGTTAGTTTTCGTCAAATCCGGCGCGGATGAGCGTGGTGACCGCTGTTAAAGCGGCTTCAGCTTGCGTCCCTGTCGCCACCACATCAACATTCTTGCCTTTACTGCTGGCGAGCATCAATAGCGCCAGTACACTGCTGGCATCGGCGCTGCGGCCTTCCTGCTGCAATTCAATCTTGGCATCAAACTGCATGCAGAGCTGCGCCAGCTTCGTGGCAGCGCGGGCATGTAAGCCTAACTGATTGACGATAGTGACAGTTTCTTTAAAGCTATTTGCCATGGTGACGGACTAACTCCCGGTGACGGATTTGTACGTCTTCGCGTAAAGCGCGGAAACTCTCCGCCAAAGACTCAACAATATAAACAGAGCGGTGCTGGCCACCGGTACAGCCAATGGCAATGGTCAGATAACTGCGGTTATTGCGTTCCAGATGCGGCAGCCAGGTACTGATAAAGCTGTTGATTTGCCAGGTATACTTGGCTACAACCGGTTGCGCTTCCAGATAATCCTTCACTGGCTGGTCGAGGCCTGTCAGGATCTTCAGCTCGGGTTCCCAATGCGGGTTTGGTAAAAACCGCGCATCAAATACAAAATCAGCATCTTTGGGAATGCCGTATTTAAAGCCAAAAGATTCAAATAACATTACCAGCCGGCCGGTTTTCTGGCCGAGGATCCGCTCGCGCAACTGTTCAGTCAGCTGATGGACGTTCAGTTCAGTGGTGTCGATGTATAAGTCGGCGCGGCTGGAGATTGGATCTAACAGTTGTTGCTCACGCTGAATTGCTTCATCCAGTGACATCGCCTGATGCGACAACGGATGCAGCCGTCGGGTTTCACTGAAGCGTTTAATCAGGCTGGTATGGTCGGCATCGAGATATAAAATCGTCAGCTCGACCTTACGTGGCAGGTAAGACAGGATCTCGGTCAGTTCTTCCGGCTCCTGCGGCAGGTTACGCACATCGATACTGACGGCAACCCGCTCGTACTGGCCCATGACTGCATTGGCCAAAGTCGGCAGTAAGTTGACCGGGATATTGTCGACACAGTAGTAGCCCAGATCTTCCATCACCCGCAATGCTACGGATTTGCCGGAACCTGATCTGCCGCTGACTACCAGGAGTTTCATTTAGCAGTTCCTGTGTCGGCGCAGCTTAACAACAGCTGATACAAGGCTTGATCAGAAGCTGCATGACGAATTTTGCGGGTTATCTCTTTTTGACTTAATAGGCGGGCGATGCCGGCTAATGTGGTCAAATGCGTCTGGCATTGATTTTCCGGGATCAGGATGGCGCAAAATATATCGACCGCCTGATTATCAATAGCATCAAACTGGATGGCATCCTGGCTGACAACAAACACCAGCACCGGCGCAGTCACGCCTTTGAGTTTGCCGTGCGGAATGGCGATACCGCCACCAATCCCGGTCGAGCCGAGTTTTTCACGTGCCATCAGCGCTTCGAACACAGTTGATTCGGCAAGCTCCGGCATATGCTGGTGCGCGAGTTCCGCAATGTATTCGAGGATACGTTTTTTACTATTAAAAAGGACCGCACTTTTTGTGCAGTCCTCCGATAACATTGAGCTTAGGTTCATAAATCCAGAGTTCAGTGACGAGAAATCTTCTCTTTGTGTTTGATGACCTGACGATCCAGTTTGTCGATCAGGAGGTCGATCGCGGCGTACATATTATCATCTTCACACTGCGCAAACACCTCTCCGCCGTTTAAATGCAGTTTAGCCTCGGCGATTTGTTTTAACTTCTCGACATTGAGCACGACATGCACATTGTTGATATGGTCAAAATGTCTCTCAAGTTTGGCAAATTTGCTGTCTACATATTCTCTCAGTGCTGCAGTAATTTCTACATGACGACCAGTTAGATTAATTTGCATAGACATTTCCTTCTTAGATGAGCACTTACTTAAAGCAAGCTCTTGCGCTGATTAGACGGCGGAATATAAAGCGATTCCCGGTACTTAGCGATGGTTCGCCGCGCCACGTTAATCCCTTGCTCCGACAGGATCTCAGCCATTCTGCTGTCACTCAGCGGTTTGGCCGGATTTTCCGCTGCCACCAATTTCTTAATAAAGGCCCGGATCGCGGTTGATGAACATTCGCCACCGCTCTCTGTACTGACATGACTGGAAAAGAAGAACTTAAGTTCAAAAATTCCGCGCGGAGTATGCATATATTTCTGGGTGGTCACCCGGGAAATGGTTGATTCGTGCATGCCGACCATCTCTGCCACATCATTGAGCACCATAGGCTTCATGGCTTCTTCGCCGTGTTCAAAAAACGCCTGCTGTTGCTGCACTATACAGTTGGCCACTTTTAATAACGTTTCATTGCGACTCTCCAGACTTTTCAGAAACCACTTCGCTTCCTGTAAATGGGAACGAATAAACTGACTATCTGAGGAGTTGCGCACCTGCCGCGACATCGCCGCGTATTGTTCATTGATTCTGATCTTTGGAAAGGCATCCGGATTGAGTTCAACCATCCAGCGGCCTTTCACTTTTTTTACTGATACATCGGGAATGGTGTATTGCTGTTCTTCCCGAATCACATCCGCACCCGGGCGCGGGTTCAGACTGTGGATGAGCCGCATCACTTCGCGCAGGTCATCTTCTTTCAGTTTAGACACACGCATCAGAGAACGGAAATCCCGATTGGCTAAATATTCGCTGTGATGCTTAATAATGTCGCAGGTTTCTTTCAGAAAGGGCGTATCGGGCGAGAATTGCCGTAGCTGGATCAGCAGACATTCCTGAATACTGCGGGCGCCGACACCAACAGGGTCAAATAATTGGATCCGTTTGAGGACGGCTTCTACTTCGTCAGCTTCAATATCTTCAAGCCCCAGCGACTCCAGAACTTCTTCACAGCTGATGGTCAGCAAACCGTTTTCATCAATGGCTTCGATAATAATTTCGGCGATAGCGCGGTCGGTTTCACTAAAGGGCGTTAACTGCATCTGCCAGCGCAGGTAATCCTGCAGGGTTTCAGTGGTTTCGCCCTGAAACACCATGTCTTCATCCGGTGAGCCTGTGCCTGCAACCGGCGCGGCGCTGACCATGTCATCCCAGTTGCTGTCGAGTGGCAGATCTTCTTTGATATTCTGTTCGGTCATCGACTCGCTGCTGTCCGGGATTTCCGGTTCAGCATATTCGTCGGCGGCATTGTGTTCAGCCGATGCATCGTTGGCTTGCGGTTCATTATTGTTGGCGTTGGATTCGGAAAAACTGAATTCATCTTCAGCTTCAAGCAGCGGGTTGGCGTCCAGCGCTTCCTGGATTTCCTGTTGCAATTCAATGGTCGACAGCTGAAGCAGCTTGATAGCTTGCTGCAGCTGAGGCGTCATTGTTAGTTGCTGTCCAAGCCGAAGTTGTAAAGATGGCTTCATGTACTTCTTGTCACTCCTGACGACCAGTTGGGAACTGGTTTTTTGCTAACTATAGCCTGAATTGATCCCCGAGGTATACATCCCTGACTTGCTGATTGGCCAATACTTCAGCGGGTGAACCGGATGCAATCAACTCCCCATGACTGACGATATAGGCGATCTCGCAAACATCAAGGGTCTCGCGGACATTATGATCGGTGATCAGCACGCCGATGCCACGATTACACAGGTGCTGAATGATTTTTTTGATATCCAGCACTGAAATCGGGTCAACACCGGCAAAGGGCTCGTCCAGCAGAATAAACGCCGGATTGGCCGCCAGGGCGCGGGCGATTTCAACGCGGCGGCGTTCACCGCCGGACAGACTCATACCGAGGCTGTTGCGGATATGAGTAATATTAAATTCGTCCAGTAACTCATCGGCGGTTTGTTCGCGTTGGTCTTCCGTCAGATCTTTACGCGTCTGCAAAATCGCCATCAGGTTGTCAAACACTGTCAGTTTACGGAAAATCGAGCTTTCCTGCGGCAAATAACCGATACCCTGACGCGCTCTGGCATGGATAGGGTCAAAAGTAATGTCCTGGCCACCGAGGGTGATTTGCCCTTTATCTGACGGCACCAGACCAACAATCATGTAAAACGTTGTGGTTTTACCAGCGCCGTTCGGGCCTAACAGGCCGACGATTTGCCCGGCACCAACTTCCAGACTGACGTCTTTGACGACCTGCCGGCCTTTATAACTTTTCGCCAAATGTGCGGCGACGAGCTTTTTCACCCTATTTTCCTTCCGAGGTAAAGATAGTTGTGACCCGCTCTTTGCCTTCTGCACTTTCGGCGCTGAGTTGTTGCTTCAGCAGGTCATATTCAATTTTCGCACTGCGGACCAGGCTGCCGCTCTGGGTGATTTCAGCTTTCCCGGTCAGGGTCAGAACCCGTGTCGCCATAGCGTAGCGGATTTCTTCGGCACTGGCCTGAATCGGCTTGTCGCCATCCAGCACCTGGGAATACACCGCCGGTTGGCCTACTGCGATAAACACTTCTTTGCCTTCACCGGCGGAGCGATCAACGGTTAACTTATCCGCTTTGATCAGCAAAGTGCCTTGCTTCACAATCACGTTGCCGGAGTACACCAGCATCTGTTGTTTCAGGCTGGCTTCGTTGCGGTCCGCGTTGACTTCAATAGGTTCGCTGAAATCGGTGGTTTTGGCAAAGACCGCCGTGCTGAGACAAAAAACAAGCAACGCGCTCAGCTTATTGATTTTCATGTTGATATACCGTCCCCTGATGCTTGAATAAACGCAGTTTCTGCGAGACTAAATCGGCCTGCAAGCCCTGGCCATGAATTTGGAAGCTCTGGCCTAACACCAGAACCGGATGATCGGTTTGTAATAACTGAGTATCCAGCAACATTTCCAGTTGTTCAGTCTGGATTTGCCGGAACATTTCGTCCCGAT
This sequence comes from uncultured Chromatiaceae bacterium, assembly GCA_946481195.1. The sequence goes on along the minus strand of CAMLNG010000018.1, from coordinate 9,075 downwards.
GCAGATTATCGACCTGAACATTTTGCTCCAGGATCACTTTGTTGTCCTGATAAAACACGCCTTGCGCACTGCTGATTTGCCAGCGGGGCAGGCGGTCTTCGTACAAAGTATAAGCGGGCTGCTCAAACTGGATCTGGCCTAACTGTTCAAAATGCGCCATTTGCGAGGCTTTGACCTGGCCGGATAAATTGCCGTCTTTGTCAAAACTGCGCCGGGTCAGCTGATAGGCGACGAAGTCAGGCACGAGCTCACGCTCCACTGCAGCATGTTTGGGAGTGTCTGCGGCTTCAATCCAGCTGTAAAGCACCACACCGCCGGTTAATACCAGAAATAACCAGAACAATTGCCGAATCATGTGCTGCTACCTGAAAAATCACCGAACTTATGCTGACTGAGTAGCAAAAGGTCGCAAAGTTCACGCACTGCACCAAAACCGCCCGGCAGGCTGGTGGTCAGCGCTGCGTGACGCCGCAGCAAAGGATGCGCATCTGCGACAGCCACAGATAAACCAACATGCTGCATCACAGCCCAGTCTGATAAATCGTCCCCAATGTAGCCAATCTGGGCATCGTTAAGCTCAAGCTGTTGTTTTAGCTGTAAATAGGCAGGCATTTTGTCTTCCTGCCCCTGAAAAATATGCTGTACCGTTAAGGCTTGCATGCGTTTTTCGACAATGGCTGAGCGTCGCCCTGTAATGATTGCCACTTCAATGCCGGCCTGACGTAAGGCTTTGATGCCATACCCATCACGGGTGTGAAAGGCCTTCAGCTCCTCGCCGTCATTGCCCAGATAAATCCTGCCATCGGAAAATACACCATCGACATCGCAAATCAGCAGCTTAATTTGGCCAGCCTTGGCCTCGACCTCTTTGCCGACCGGCTGATACATTTCGCGATAAGTCATTGTCATCACAGTACTCCTGCGCGCAATAAGTCATGCATATTCAGTGCGCCAACCGGGATTTGCTCGGCGCTGACAACCATCAGGGCATTGATTTTTTTCTGTTCCATAATCTTCAGCGCTTCTGCTGCCAGCATTTCAGAGCGGATTGTGACACAGTTTCGGGTCATCACGCTGGAAATCACAGTTTGATGAATATCTATGCGCTGATCCAGAATCCGGCGCAAGTCACCGTCAGTGAAGATCCCGGCGAGGCGACCTGTGGCGTCAAGGATGCCGGTCATGCCAAGGCCTTTGCGCGAAATTTCGAGTAAGGCGGCGGAAATGGTGGCATTTTCGTCAACCAGCGGAATTTGCTCATGTTCATGCATGATATCGCTGATCCGCAGTAATAAACGCCGGCCGAGGCTGCCGCCCGGATGTGACAGTGCGAAATCATCAGCGGAAAAACCACGGGCTTCTAATAAGGCAACTGCAACTGCATCACCGAGTGCCAAAGTCGCCGTGGTGCTGGCGGTCGGCGCAAGTCCAAGCGGACAGGCTTCTTGTTCTACTCTGGCGCACAGATGAATGTCAGCCAGTTTAGCTAAGGTAGATTCCGGATTACCGGTTACTGCGATGATGGCGATGCCGAGCCGTTTTAACACCGGCAGCAGCTTCAGGATCTCTTCGGTTTCGCCGGAATTTGACAGCGCGAACACAATATCCTGCTGGGTGATCATGCCAAGGTCGCCATGACTTGCTTCGCCAGGATGAACAAAAAAAGCCGGGGTACCTGTCGATGCCAGTGTCGCCGCGATTTTATTGCCGATATGGCCGGACTTGCCCATCCCCGTCACTATGACCCGGCCTTTAGTATCAAATATCAGCTGACACGCATGATTAAAATCTTGATTAATATAACTTTTGAGACCAATTATCGCTTGGGATTCAATATCCAGAACGCGGGTCGCTGTCTCGCAAAAATTCATACTTACCTCAATCTTCCGGCCCGGTTTGGCCCTGTGGTGGCAGTTTTATTAAGCTGATATTCAGTTAAGGCCGGCAAAATGCGAACTATACGCAATTCGCCTGGTGCCGGGCTGAAAGCAGGTGCCGAACCTGCGGGCATTTTCCAGTTTCTGTCGGATAATTGCAAAAAAACCTGTAAAGACACGCTGCTGAGCTGTGCTGCTAAACCTGCGCCGGGTTATGCATTCTGCGGCAGGGGAGCGTTCAATTTCGACTCAGTGCACAAGACGGTAAACAGTTCGAAATTCTGCAACTGATACTTACAATTTTTCAACGCGACGCTTGCAGCGAAACCAGTTAAAATGCGGTGATTAATTAGGCATTTGCCTTGCATAGTGCATTGAGTCCCCGTATATTGCGCCGTTTTTTCCGGCCAGCGCTGGCTGGCGGCGGAAAGAGCACTCCGGCCAGGTATGTGCACAGTGAGAAATAAATGGAGTTTGGTTTGGATAAACCATTGGTTGATATTCAGAATTTAACTTTCCGCCGCGGCGACCGTGTCATTTATGACGACATGAGTATGCAGTTTCAGCGCGGCAAGGTGACTGCGATCATGGGGCCAAGTGGTATCGGTAAAACCACTTTGCTGCGGCTGATCGGTGGCCAGCTGAAGCCAGACAGTGGGCAGATCCTGTTTGAAGGTGCCGACATTCCCACCCTCAGCCGGCAGGATTTATATCAGGCCCGCAAAAAAATGAGCATGTTGTTTCAAAGCGGTGCACTGTTTACCGAGATGTCAGTGTTTGACAACGTCGCATTTCCCATCCGTGAGCATACCCGACTGCCAGAAGCCATTATCCGCACTATGGTGCTGATGAAGCTTGAAGCCGTTGGTCTGCGTGGTGCGCGGGATTTAATGCCGGCGGAGTTGTCTGGCGGTATGGCGCGCCGGGCTGCACTGGCCCGTGCCATTGCACTGGATCCGCAACTAATTATGTATGACGAGCCGTTCGCCGGTCAGGACCCTATTTCCATGGGCGTGATAGTGCGGTTAATCCGTTCGCTGAATGATGCACTGGGGCTTACATCTATTGTGGTATCCCATGATGTCGCCGAAGTGATGAGCATTGCCGATTATGTTTATGTGGTGGCGGAACGCCGGGTCATCGGTCATGGCACGCCTGACCAGTTGCGCCAGCATGAATCCCCGCTGGTGCAGCAATTCCTGCAAGGCCAGGCGGATGGCCCGGTGCCATTCCACTTTAAAGCCGCCGATTACGCTACTGAATTAATGGAGTTAAGCCGCTGATGCTGAAGCAAATCCAGCAGTTAGGTGCCAATACATTAGGGACATTGCAGGGGCTTGGCCGCGCCGCTCTGATGTTGTTGGGTGCCTTGTGGGGTCGGCCAAGACCAATGAAAAACTGGCATCTGTACATGAAACAGATTTACGTCGTTGGTGTGTTGTCGCTACTGATTATTCTGGTTTCCGGCCTGTTTATCGGTATGGTCCTGGCGCTGCAGGGCTACACAGTGCTGGCGAAATTTGGCGCCGAACAAATGTTAGGGCCGCTTGTAGCGTTAAGTTTATTACGTGAATTGGGGCCTGTGGTGACGGCGCTGTTGTTTGCCGGTCGGGCAGGCAGCGCGCTGACCGCTGAAATTGGCTTGATGAAAGCCACTGAGCAGTTGTCCAGTATGGAAATGATGGCAGTTGACCCGTTGCGTCGGGTTATAGCACCACGCTTTTGGGCAGGGGTCATCAGCATGCCATTGCTGGCGCTGATTTTTAATGCGGTCGGTATTCTTGGTGGGCATCTGGTTGGTGTCGACTGGCTGGGTGTCGATGGTGGCGGCTACTGGTCTGCCATGCAGGCCAATGTGGACTTTCAGCAGGACGTGGTCAACGGCGTGATTAAAAGCATTGTGTTTGCATTTATCGTGACTGTGATTGCGCTGCATAAAGGTTTTGATGCGGTCCCGACATCGGAAGGGATCAGTCAGGCGACGACTCAGACTGTGGTGACGGCGTCCTTAGCCGTACTGGGTTTTGATTTTGTATTAACCGCTGTCATGTTTGGTGGATGAGAAATGACATCACGTAAATTAGAGTTATTTGTAGGTTTTTTTGTCGCGATAGCGATCGCAGCTTTATTATTGCTGGCGCTGAAAGTGGCCAACACTGGTGTGGCGGGTTCAGACCAAAGTTATCAACTGTTGGCCAAGTTTGAGAATATTGGCGGCCTGAAAGTACGCTCACCGGTCAAAGTGGGTGGTGTAGTTGTAGGGCGCGTGGCGTCAATCAAGCTTGACCCTGAATCATTTCAGCCGGTTGTGACGCTGGACATCAACAGCAGCTACAACAACTTTCCTGAGACCAGTTCACTGGCAATCCTGACGTCTGGATTACTTGGCGAGCAGTACATCGGTTTACAGCCTGGTTTTGTTGACGAAAACGTTGAAATTCTGAAAAACGGCGACTTCATCGAAGACACCAAATCCGCCATCGTGCTTGAAGAGCTGATTGGCCAGTTCTTATTTAATCGTGGGAATCAATAATGAAAGCATTATTTAAAGCTCTGCTGGCGGCCACTGCGTTGCTGGCATTCAATCCGGCTCAGGCGGCTGATGCTGCCGTACCAAAATACGAAGATCCATACAAAATGATGGAAGTATTGGCCGATAAGACCTTCCAGCGCATCGCCCGGCAACAGGCTGAGATCAAAAAAGATCCGGAAATTCTGCGTACTATCGTGACTGAAGAGCTGGTTCCTTATATCGACAGCCGGTATGCCGCCGGTTATGTCATCGGTAACTCGGTTAAGCTGAACACTGTGCCGAAGCAGGATTTTAATACCTTCGTCACCGCGTTCCAAAATTACATGGTTGGCACTTATGCCGGCGTATTTACCCAGTATCGTGATCAGAAAGTGATGATTGAGCCGGGTCAACCGATTGAACCGCAGAAGAAAATTATCACAATCAAAACCCGTGTCATTGATCCGGGCAAGCCTGATATCAAAATCGAATTTAAACTGCGCCGGGTCAAAGATGCCAACAACTGGCTGGTGTTTGATATGGTTGCTGAAGGTATTTCATTACTCGACAGCAAACGGTCTGAGCTTGGCAGCATGATCCGCCAGCAGGGCTTAGTCAGCGTGGCAGCGTTATTGGAAGAAAAAGCCAAAGCGCCAATTAAAGCGCCAGAGAAAGCGAAAAATGCTTGAGATCCGCCAAGAGCCGCAAGGACTGGTGTTTAGTGGAGAACTGAACCGGGACACTGTCGTTCAGTTCTGGCCATTTAAGCCGCTGCAAACGTTGCAGGGAAACACTGTGTTTGACCTCGCCGGCCTCAAGCATGTCGATACGGCGGGCCTGGCCTGGCTGATCCAGGTACTGGCACAGGCCAAAGCCAAATCGCTGCAGGTGCAGTTACGCGGTATGCCTGCACAATTGCGTTCGCTGGCGCTGGTCAGTGATGTTTTAAGCCTTTTACCGACAGAAAGCTGAAATGCATCCAGAGGCAGGATATAATCACTACCCGGCTTAAACTGCCGGGTTTTCTTTTTTAGCGAAAGTCCATTCCGTCCGGACAGTCGCAACATCACCACAGTGGCACAAGGGTATCCAGATGGATTGTAAAGAGATTGAACAGCGGTTGCTTGAACAGCTGCAACTTTCTGAAGTGTATGTAAAAACTGATGGCAGCCACTATTCTGTTACCGCCGTGGGTGACTGTTTTGACGGTCTGAGCCGGGTCAAACAACAGCAGCTGGTTTATGCACCGCTGATGGCTGACATCGCTAATGGCAGTATTCATGCGCTGCAAATCAAAGCGTTTACGCCCACGCAGTGGCGTCGCGAAAAACTTCTCAACCCGCCGGTGTAATCACAGATGCAACAATTTCTTGTCAAAGGTGGCGCCCGCCTGCAGGGCCAAGTGTCAATCTCCGGTGCTAAAAATGCCGCATTACCGATCCTGTTTGCGACTTTGCTGGCCGAACAGCCGTCAGTGATCCGCAATGTGCCGGCGTTAAAAGACATTGATACAACGTTTAAATTATTGCGGATGTTCGGCGCTGAAGTGAGCCGTGACGCTGATACGGTCCAGGTTGATGCCAGCCATATTACCAGTCAGGTCGCGCCGTACGAGCTGGTTCGCACAATGCGGGCCTCCATTCTGGCGTTAGGGCCTTTGCTCGCGCGCTTTGGCTACGCTGAAGTGTCGCTGCCTGGCGGCTGTGCTATCGGTGCCCGCCCGGTCAATTTACATATCGACGGCTTGCGCAAAATGGGCGCACAGATCGTGGTCGAGCACGGTTATATCAAAGCCCGTGCTGAACGCCTGAAAGGGGCACACCTGGTGATGGATATGGTCAGTGTAACCGGCACTGAAAACCTGCTGATGGCTGCGACTTTGGCTGACGGTGTCACCATCATTGAAAATGCCGCGCGTGAACCTGAAGTCGTTGATTTAGCTAATTATCTGATTGCATTAGGTGCCAAAATCACTGGTGCCGGCAGCCCGACTATTCGTATCGAAGGTGTACCAAGCTTAAAAGGCGCCAGCCATAAAGTACTACCGGATCGGATTGAAACCGGTACTTTCCTGGTTGCTGCTGCGGTCACCGGCGGTGATGTGACTTGTATCAACACTGACCCGGCTGAACTGGAAGTAGTGCTGGAAAAACTGCGTGAAGCCGGTGCGGATGTCACCACTGGACCGGATTGGATCCGGTTGAATATGACCGGTCGCACGCTGAAATCCGTCAACGTGAAAACAGTACCGCATCCAGGGTTTCCGACTGACATGCAGGCGCAGTTTACCGTGTTAAACGTGGTGGCCGAAGGTGTTGGTGTGGTCACAGAGACTATTTTTGAAAACCGTTTTATGCATGTGCCTGAATTACAGCGGATGGGGGCTTTGATCCAGCTCGAAGGCAACACCGCGGTCTGTCAGCATACTGCACAACTGAATGCGGCGCAGGTGATGGCAACCGATTTACGCGCATCAGCCAGCCTGGTGATTGCCGGTCTTGTGGCTGAAGGTGACACTGTAGTGGACCGGATTTATCACATCGACCGTGGTTATGAGCAAATCGAATTTAAGCTGCAGAATTTAGGTGCGCAAATCTCCCGGATCAATGCGCCAGCCTAGTCACTTTGATCGTGCTATATAAGCAAAAGGCCCGCACTGCGGGCCTTTTGCTTTGGTATGTGGTAATCAATCAGATTCAGGACGCAGGCCAATCTTACATTTCAGCGTTAATTTCTGACCCTGACGTTCAATCAGCAAATCGATTTCCGAACCGGGTTCAGTTTCGGCAACAATATCAAGGGCCTGACTGACACTGGTCAGCGTTTTATTATCGACTTGCAACAGGATGTCACCCTGCTGCACACCCGCTGAGTCTGCCGGGCCAAAAGGTTCGACCTGGTCTATCAAGACACCGTAAAACGGCTGGCCGGTGGAGACCTGTCGCTCACCAGCGGCATTGATCACCGGGATACCGTTCATGCCTAAAGCACCACGCACGACCCGGCCGTGTTTAATCAATTTTTGCATCACTGTGGCAGCAAGACGGTAGGGCACCGCAAAGAAAATCCCCTGTACTTCTAAATTACGCTGACGCTGAAAAGCTGCGGTATTAATGCCAACTAAGACGCCATTGCTGTTGACCAGTGCACCACCGGAGTTGCCTTCGTTGATGGCGGCATCCATTTGCATAAAATCAGTATAGGAATTGGTACTCAGGCCAGCCCGGCCTGTGGCGCTAATAATGCCTTGAGTGATGGATTGCCCTAAATTCAACGGGTTGCCGATTGCCAGAACCAAATCGCCAACTTGCGGCGCAATTTCCGGATTTTGCGGGATCACCGGTAAATCTTCTGCTTCTACTTTCAGCACTGCAAGGTCGGTCATCTGATCCTGGCCAATCAGCAAGGCATCCAGCTGGCGGCCATCCTGCAACGCCACCACAATTTGATCCGCGCCATGCACAACATGATAGTTGGTAACAATGTAACCATCGCTACGCATGATCACACCTGAACCTAAAGACTGATTCTGGATCACCCGGCGTTCGTACGAACGCTCATCAAGCTGTGTACTGCGGGTATAGACGTTAACGACCGCCGGCGCGGCTGCCCGCACTGCTCTGGCATAGGACACTGCTGCCGGTTCTGTATCAGTCGGCTTAAATAAATGCGACAGCTGTAACTGCCCGGCGGGAGCAACTAACAAATACAGTAACGCCAGTGCCAGCCCGTAAGCCACACCTTTGGCAATCATCACCAGGAAATTAGTCACAGCGGTTTTATCTGAACTGAGGAATGCTTCAGCATAGCATTGAAGCAGTCAAATCTGCAGCAGAAAAAACGTTACTGATCATGAAATTGGATACTGCTAACGAGGATTACCACTTTGACATAACGCGAACTGTGAGTAAAAAAAGGCCGGGTTGCCCCGGCCTGTTTCTGTGGAACATTTAGCGGATTAAAGTATAAAAAACTGTGTTATCCCGCTGAATTTGCAGTGCTATTACACCTTGTGCCTGCTCCAGAATCGCTCTGAGCTGGGTGATATTTTCAACCCGGGTCCGGCCAACTCCGATAATGACGTCGTTTTTACTAAGGCCAAGGCGGGCTGCCGGTGAACCATCAGCGACATCACTAATCACCACACCCGGTTCACCATCTGCGGTTTTACCATTGGCAAAATTGGCGCCAGCCAGCATTTGATGCAAGTTCTCTGCGGTCACAGAGGCCTGGTCGGCGGCAGTCAGTTTGACGTCCAGCGTCAATTGTTTATCTTCACGCAGAATGCCCAGTTTGACTGATTTGCCGACGCCCAGTGTGCCCACTTTGGCGCGCAATTCAGACATACTCTGAATCGCTTTACCGTTAATGCTGACAATCGCATCACCGGCTTTCACACCGGATTTTTCTGCGCCAGATCCCGCTGTCACCTGACGAACAAAAACCCCTTTGTTGGTTTTGACGTTCATATTTTTGGCAAGGTCAGCATTGAGGTCGTATCCTTCAATCCCAAGCACCCCGCGTTTGACTTCGCCAAATTCGATGATCTGATTTACCAGATTTTTCATCATCGTTGAGGGGATGGCAAAGCCGATGCCGATATTGCCACCATTAGGCCCCAAGATGGCGGTGTTAATACCGATCAGTTCACCTTTTAAGTTCACCAGCGCACCACCGGAGTTGCCG
>CAMLNG010000017.1 GCA_946481195.1 uncultured Chromatiaceae bacterium | reverse complement strand
TACTTCCGTTTGTACGACAAACTGGCCGGTATGACCGGGACAGCAGACACTGAAGCCTTTGAATTCCAACAAATTTATGGCCTGGAGACTATCGTAGTCCCAACCAACAGACCAATGGTGCGTAAAGATATGCCTGATTTGGTGTATCTGACCGCAGAAGAGAAATATCAGGCGATTATTAAAGATATCGAAGCGACCCGTGCGCTGATGCGGCCAATTCTGGTGGGTACTGCGTCGATTGAAAGCTCTGAATATTTATCTTCATTGCTGCATAAAGCGAAAATCCCGCATCAGGTATTAAACGCCAAGTTCCACGCAAACGAAGCGCAGATTATTGCTGAAGCCGGTCGTCCGGGCACAGTCACCATCGCGACCAATATGGCAGGTCGGGGTACAGATATCGTATTAGGCGGTAACTGGCAGGCGGACGTTGCGAAACTTGATAACCCAACAGAAGATCAAATCGCGGCATTAAAAGCTGAGTGGCAGCAGCGCCATGACGCTGTCATAGCTGCGGGTGGTTTACATATTATCGGTACTGAACGCCACGAATCGCGCCGGATTGACAACCAGCTGCGCGGTCGTTCTGGTCGTCAGGGCGACGCTGGTTCCAGCCGTTTTTACCTGGCACTGGATGATGCATTAATGCGTATTTTCGCGTCTGACCGGATGGCCGGCATGATGCGTAAACTGGGGATGGAACCGGGCGAAGCCATTGAACATCCACTGGTCAGTCGCGCTATAGAAAATGCACAGCGCAAAGTAGAAGCGCGCAACTTCGATATCCGTAAGCAATTACTTGAATTTGATGATGTTGCCAATGACCAGCGTAAAGTTGTTTACGAGCAGCGTAATGAGTTGCTGGCAGCGGAAGATATCACTGAAACCATCGCAGCCGTACGTCAGGACGTCGTGGAATCGGTGATCAGTCAGTATATTCCACCACAATCGCTGGATGAGATGTGGGATATTCCTGGCCTGGAAGCCCGTTTCCGTGCAGATTTTGCCATCGACATGCCAATCGCCAAATGGCTGGCTGACGATAACAAACTGTTTGAAGAAAAACTGCGGGAGCGTATCCAGGACGTTGTTGAGAAAACTTACCAGCTGAAAGAAGAGATGGTTGGTGCACCGGTATTACGCCAGTTTGAAAAGGCTGTGATGCTGCAAAGCCTCGACACACATTGGAAAGAGCATCTGGCAGCGATGGATCACCTGCGTCAGGGTATCAACCTGCGCGGTTATGCGCAGAAGAACCCGAAACAGGAATACAAGCGTGAAGCCTTTGAGCTGTTCTCCAATATGCTGGATCAGCTGAAACTGGATGTGGTTGGTGTGCTGAGCCGCGTACAGATCCGCGCGCCGGAAGATGTTGAGGCCGTTGAAGAGCAACGTCGTAAGGCTGATCAGGTTGAAATGGCGTATCAGCATGAAGAAGCTGAACATATCGGCGGTGAAGTGCCGGCAACGCCGCCAGGACCTGTGTTCCGCGATGCGGAGAAAATCGGCCGCAATGACCCATGCCCTTGTGGCTCGGGCAAAAAATACAAACAGTGTCATGGCAAGCTGAGCTGAGCTAAGCTGAGCGCCGCAGACCGGATAAAAAGCAGAGCTTGCTCTGCTTTTTGCATTTTCAGGCAGAGCCACCGGAAAAGAGGATCAAAGTGAAATCAATTCATGTTGCTGTCGGGGTCATTACCAGGGGCGAACAAGTTTTCATCAGCAAACGACCAGACCAGCTGCATCAGGGCGGCCGCTGGGAGTTTCCCGGTGGTAAAGTTGAGCAGGGCGAAACGGTGTTGCAGGCGTTGCACCGGGAGCTTTGGGAAGAAGTCGGGCTGACCGTCACTGAGGCTTTGCCACTGTTGCAGCTGGAATATGATTATCCGGAAAAACGGGTATTGCTGGATGTCTGGCATGTGGTCAATCCACAAGGAGACGGGGAAGGGCGTGAAGGCCAGCAAGTGGCCTGGGTCCATCACACTGAGCTGGCCGGTTATCAGTTTCCGGATGCAAACGCGCCAATCCTGACGGCTGTTGCCGGCCTGTTTTGATGTGAGCCTGGATTAGTCTTTAAAAAACTGATTGTCCTGCTGCATCAGTTCATCTTCCAGTGCCAGTAAATCTGCATCACCAATCCCGGCTTCAATCGGGGTTTTATCGGCGATGCGGCGGGATTCGCTGGCCCATTCTCCCAGATCAATCAGCCGGCAGCGATCGCTGCAAAATGGCCGGAAACGGGATTCAGGCTGCCAAATCACATCGGTCTGGCAGGTTGGGCATTTGACAATAGTTGGCGACATCAGGATTACTCAGCAGGGATCAACAGGAGCGGTATTATACGGCTTAACAGCAGGCCAGCTCAAAGCCAATATGCTGGTCAGTGGTTGCCCGGCCCTGAGTATCACACAGCTGCATAAAACGAATGGCGTAACGATATTTATTGCCGCTAATCGTCGGGTAACAACCATAACTCAGTGGGTAACGCAGGCGCAGTAATTCAAACTGTTCGGTGTTGCTCTGGAAAAAACCATTTTCGGCGGTGACTTGTTGGAACTGGCCGCGTTCGCGGATAAATGTCAGCACAAAACTAATCGCCTGTTCGACCAGCGTTAGCTGTGTTATCCAGTCCTGTGCCTGTTTTTGCCGTGCGGCAAGTTCCAGCGTATACCAATATTGCAATTGCGGCAGGTCAAAATAACAAGTGCCACCCGGGATAAAAAAACGTTGGCGCAACGGGCCTAAAAACTTATCGTCTTTCAGCACATTGGCAAATTTGGCACCGCGTAACAGTTCACTTTGCAACCGCACTGATTTTTGCAGCATGCTGCTGAGCAGGTCGTCTGATATATGAGGATGGCGTGACCAATTGACCAAAGCGCCTTCACAGCGCTCGACGTCTTTAATTAAATCCGGCCGGATATCATTGCGATCCAAAACTTCAATCAGGGCAAATAACGAGGTGAAAAAGCCTAATTGCTGTGATTCATTGGCGAGCGCCAGCTGATGATGGACTTGCTGGAACAGATATTCGACGCGCAGATAAGTACGGACTTTTTCATTCAGCGGATGTTCGTAGACCAGGCAGCTGTCAGTCAAAAGTTCCATACTCCGTATTAGGCAGACAATAGGTTTAAAATAAACCTAAGTCAGCGATTTGGCTAGTTTTTCTTCAGCTAACTGCAGAAAGACCTGATGCAGTTTTGCCACCTCACCAGCTAGCATGGCAGGTGGTGCTTCATTGTTGATGACATAGTCTGCCGCTGCCAGCCGCTCCGCACGGCTGCACTGCGCGGCCATAATAGCCTGCACCAGTTCAGCACTGTTCTGGTCGCGTTGCATAGTGCGGTGTAACTGTGTTTCGGGCGCTACGTCGACCACTAAAACCACGTCGACTAACAGATTTAACTGGTTTTCCAGCAGTAAAGGCGCCACTAACAAGCTGTATGGCGACAAGGCACTGTCCAGTTGCTGCAACATCTGTTGCCGGATGCGCGGGTGCAACAGCTGATTCAGCCAGTCTTTCGCGGTTGGATCGGCAAAGACAATCTGCCGCAGTTTTGCTCTGTCGAGTTGTCCATCTGCAGTCAGCACTTGTTTGCCAAAATGCTCACTGATTTGCGCCAGTGCGTCTGTACCTGCGGCGACCACATCTCTGGCGACAATATCGGCATCAACTACGGCAATGCCAAGCGCAGCAAAAGCATTCGCGACTGTTGATTTACCGCTCCCGATACCACCGGTAAGACCAACCCGGAAATGCTTGCTACTTTGCTGCACGCTTTTTAAAGCCCGATACTGTGTAAATAGGCGTCGCTGATTTGCTGGCCCCAAAGCATAGCAATCCAGCCGGCGGCGGCGATGTAAGGGCCAAATGGGATCGCCGTGCTTTGCTGCTTTTTCTGTACTGCGAGCATCACACTACCAATTACAGCACCAACCACAGATGACAGCAGAATAATCAAAGGCAATTGTTGCCACCCCAGCAGCGCGCCAAAAATTGCCATTAATTTAAAATCACCATAACCCATGCCTTCTTTGCCGGTCAGCAACTTAAAGCCCCAATACACTGACCACAGCGACAGATAACCAAATGCCGCGCCAACAATAGCTTGCTGTGGTGCAATACCAACACCGGCTGCAGAAGCCGCTAATACCAGCCACAGCAGCGGCAAAGTGATTTGATCCGGCAGCAGCATTTTGTCGATATCGATAAAGGTCAGTGCGACCAGACACCAGGTCAACACCAGCAGCAGCAATCCATAAGCTGTCGCACCGGTCTGCCAGATCACCAGTCCAGACAGCACAGCAGTCAAAAGTTCAACTGAAGGGTAGCGGCCACTGATTGGTGCTTTACAGTACCGGCATTTACCACCGAGGCTGAGCCAGCTTAGCAGCGGAATATTATCCAAAGCGCTCAGTTGGGTTTGGCAATGCTGACAACGCGAGCGCGGCGTCGCCAGATTAAAAGTCTCTGTTGGCAGCGCTGGCTCGTCCGGCTGGAAATATTCGCGATATTCCTGCTGCCAGCTTTTTTCCATCATCACCGGCAAACGATAAATCACCACATTTAAAAAGCTGCCGACGCACAGACTAAACAGCATCACTGTACTGATCAGCCAGACCGGATTTTGCTGCAAAAAACTGACGATCAGCGAGAGTTGTTCTGGCATAGACATTATTTGATCACCGCACCCATTTGGAAAATTGGTAAATACATCGCAATGATCAGGCCGCCGATTAACACGCCGAGCACCGCCATAATTAATGGTTCCAGCAACGCGGTCAGGCCGTCAACGGCATCATCGACTTCCTGTTCATAGATGTTGGCAACCCGCGCCAGCATGTCATCCAATGAGCCGGACTCTTCACCAATCGACACCATCTGGATCACCATTTCCGGGAAGCGGTTAGTTGTTTTCATCGAGCTGAACATCTGACCACCGGCCGAGACGTCAGCGCGTACTTCCATAATGGCGTTTTTGTAAATTTCATTCCCAGCGGCACCCGCAGCGGATTCCAGCGCTTCAATCAGCGGCACCCCGGCGGCAAATGTAGTCGATAAGGTGCGGGCATAACGCGCCACTGCGGCTTTATTCAGAATATCGCCAACCACCGGCGCTTTGAGGATCATCGCATCGGCAGCGGTGCGAAAATTCAGACTGGTTTTGTACATTTTGCCGATGACTTTAAAGGCGACAACGATAATACCAAGCACGACCCACCAATAAGCCTGCATCAGCTCTGACAGTTTCACCACAAACAGAGTAAAGGCAGGTAACTCTGCGCCGAAACCGGCAAAGATTTCGGCAAATTGTGGCACCACAAAAATCAGTAGAATAGAGGTGACAATCAGCGCAACGATAATCACGGCGACCGGGTAAAACATGGCTTTTTTGATTTTTGACTTCAGCGCTTCGGCTTTTTCTTTGTAAATCGCGATCCGGTCGAAAATGCGGTCGAGTGCACCGGATTGTTCACCGGATTTGACCAGGTCGCAGTACAAGTCGTCGAAATACTTGGGTTGTTCGCGCAGGACCTCAGACAGCGGCAGACCGCCCTGAACTTTTAACGAGATTTTTTGCATCAGTACGCGCAGGTTCTTTTTCTCTGAGCCCGAAGCAATCAGGTCAATCGACTGCACCAAAGGCACACCGGCCGCGAGCATAGTCGCGATTTGCCGGGTGACGATGGCGATATCCACCGGCACAATTTTGGGGTCGCCGCCAAACAATGGCTTGGCTTGTTTGCGTACCAGCGACGGTGTGATGCCTTGCTGACGTAACAGCGCTTTGGCTTCCATCACCGAGCTGGCTTTGATTTCGCCCTGAGTTTTTTTGCCGCGCCTGTTGATACCTTTCCAGTCGTAGCTGTCTAACTCTTTGATTTTTGGAGCCGCTGCCATAAAGTTTCCTTGCTGCTACGTCTAATCAGACGTTGGTCACCCGGTTAATTTCGGCCAGACTGGTGAGGCCTGCAGCCGCTTTCAGCAGGCCTGATTGCCGCAGGTTATTAACGCCTTCCCGCTGCGCCTGTTGGGCAATTTCCAGCGAATTGGCACCCGCCATAATCTTTTCAGCAATCACACCGGAAATGGGCATCACTTCATAAATACCAACCCGGCCTTTGTAGCCACCGGTGCAATATTCACAGCCGACCGGTTTAAATAATTTCATGGTAGGTAACTGCTCCGGGGTAAAACCTTGTTTCAGCAGTTCCTGTTCTGGCAAATGTTCAGGTGCTTTACAGTGATTACATAAACGCCGGGCCAGCCGCTGCGCAATAATCAGCGACACAGAACTTGCCACGTTATACGCCGGCACGCCCATATTGAGCAAACGAGTCAGTGTTTCCGGCGCCGAGTTGGTGTGCAGCGTACTCAGTACTAAGTGACCGGTTTGGGCCGCTTTAATCGCAATCTCAGCCGTTTCCAGGTCGCGGATCTCACCGACCATGATAACGTCAGGGTCTTGGCGTAAAAAAGCTTTTAACGCGATAGGGAAGGTGAGGCCAGCTTTGGTGTTCATTTGCACCTGGTTAATACCAGGTAAGTTAATTTCAACCGGGTCTTCCGCGGTAGAGATGTTGGTCTCTTCCGTGTTGAGAATATTCTGACCGGTATACAGCGACACTGTTTTACCGCTACCGGTTGGGCCTGTTACTAAAATCATGCCCTGTGGCTGTTCCAGCGCGCTTAAGTAGAGTTTTTTCTGTGTTTCTTCGTAACCTAGGATGTCGATACCCAGCATAGCGCTGTCGGAATCGAGGATCCGCATTACTATCTTTTCGCCCCACAGCGTGGGCAGACTACTGACACGAAAATCGATGGATTTTTTCTGTGACAGTTTCAGTTTGATCCGGCCATCCTGTGGCACCCGTTTTTCGGCGATGTCGAGTTTGGACATGACCTTTAACCGCGCCGATAACCGGCCGGCGAGTGCTACAGGCGGTGAGGCTACTTCATGCAAAATACCGTCGATGCGAAAGCGGATGCGGTAACTTTTCTCGTAGGGCTCAAAGTGCAAATCCGAGGCGCCTTTGCGCACAGCGTCATGCAGCATTTTGTTGATAAAAGTGATGATTGGCTGGTCTTCAGCTTCACTACCGGGTTTCTCATCTAAATCGTCGCTGTCACCCACCCCCAGTGACGATAAATCCCAGTCTGAGCCGGTGAAGCTGTCGGCATTTTTGCTGTCAAACACCCGGTCAATCAGCTTCAGCAGTTTGTCGTATTCAACAACAATCAGTTCTGCATGCAGACCGGTACTGAATTCAAAATCTTCCACTGGCTGCATATCAGTCGGGTCGACCACGCCGAGGAATAAGGTGCGGCCGCGTTTGCCCAGTGGCAACACTAAATGTTTGCGGATGAGTTTTTCGTTGCGTTCCTGCTCAGGTACATAGTCCAGATCATAAAAATCCAGATCAATCAGACTGTGCATGGTAAAGGCTGCAACACTTTCGGCTAAGGCTTTGGCGCTGATGAGTTTTTCAGTGATCAGCAGTTCGGCAACGCTTTGATATTGATGGGCTTTTTCCTGGATCAGGCGTTGGGCCAACCCGGTCTCCACTAAACCTGCCTGGCTCAGTCGACGCAGCAGTATGGATTGTGGGTTCAGTGCCATAAAAGCGGTCCTGCAAAACAGCAAAAAATCAGTATATCTCTGATTATGCCAACAAAAATAGCTGATTCAAGTTTAATTACGGTGATTCGCCGGATAGTGGAATAAAAGCACAGCTTGCGGGCAGGATTCAGAAAAAACCAGCCGGATAAAAAGTAAAAAAGCCGCATCAAGCGGCTTTTTTATCGGGATTAACTTAACATAAACCAACTGCGGCAGTTTTACAGGTACCTGAAGTGACCCAAGTTACCTGACCGTTAGCCAGCGTTGGTGTCAGGATATAGGTCGCTGAGTCTACCGCAGCAGTACCGGTTGCTGTGATAACACCATCCGCACCCACAGTGACTGATGCAACGTTACCGTATGGAGCTGCCAGGTTTGCTACAGCGTAACCTGGGCCTGTAGCGCCATTACCGCAAGCTGCGATTGGGCTGACTGCTAAGCTGATGGCGCAAATTTCTACCTGACCTTTAATCCCTGAAGTCGCGTTCACCACTTCCACGAACTTCGATTTTTTGGTGTAACCCTGATAGGCCGGCAGAGCGACCGCTGCCAGAATACCGATAATTGCAACAACGATCATTAATTCGATTAAGGTGAAACCTTGATTACGTTTCATAGTACATCTCCGTTTGTGTGTAGTTAACCCGGGGGGCTGTTTTCTATTCTGGACAAATTTGCCCGATACGCAAGAAAAAAATTCAAATTTGTAATTATTTATTTTTTATGTGCATAAAATATTGAATTAAAACATAAAAAACCAAAAAATACCCAAAGTGAGCACAGTGTGATCGCCAGATTGGTCTGATAATTGGATATATAGCAATAATCGGGCCGATAAAAATAAAGCATTGAATAACATAATAAAAAATATTTTGTTAATAAAGTGGTGATTTTATGGGGGTAAGAATCAGTACTGAATGGTACTTGACAGTTTTTATTTTATTTGTTCTATAAAATGAAAAAAGTCAGCATCAGCTGACTTTTTTCTTGGTCACGGTATATCTCAGTGCAGAATGCATCATTAGCGCACACGTAGTCGCATTGATAAATCAATAGATTGCACGTTTTTGGTTAAAGCACCGCTGGAGATATAGTCGACATTGGTACTGGATAACGCTTTCAGTGACTCGGCGGTGACGTTGCCGGATACTTCCAGCTTGGCTTTGCCCTGATTAATGGCAACGGCCTGCATAATGTCGGCGATATGGAAGTTATCCAGCATAATAATGTCGGCCCCGGCGGCCAGCGCCTGTTCCAGTTCGGTTAAATCTTCCACTTCCACTTCAACGGTTTTACCCGGGAAGTTGTGGCGGGCAGTACTGACTGCGTTAGCGATAGAGCCGGCAGCAGCGATATGGTTTTCTTTAATCAAAAAAGCATCGTACAAACCAATCCGGTGATTTTTGCCCCCGCCGCAGCTGACGGCATATTTTTGTGCCAGCCGCATACCCGGTATAGTTTTACGTGTATCCAAAAGACGGGTTTTGCTGCCATTAAGCAGTGCCACATATTTTGCGGTCGTGGTGGCGGTGCCGCTTAATGTCTGCAGAAAGTTCAGTGCGGTGCGCTCGCCGGTTAACAGAATGCGGGCCGGACCGCTGATTTCACACAGAACAGTATTGGCAGCGACTTTTTCGCCATCCTGCACAAACCACTGGATCACGGTTTGGTCAGATAACTGGGCAAACACTTCATCCACCCATTGAGTGCCGCAGATCACACAATCTTCGCGGGTGATCACTGTGGCTGTTGCTTGTTGTGATTCCGGGATCAGTGATGCGGTGATATCACCTTGCTGAATGGGTAAATAACCTAAGTCTTCGGCCAGAGCATGGCTGACGCCGCGACGAATTTCCTGCATCAGGCGTTCCTGATGGCTCAGTTCTGTATCGGTATGTGACATAACATTCTTATCGTTGCAGTAGACGCAGTTGTTGCTGCTGTTTGCTGAATTCTAAATGGTTTAGCGCGCTCATTCCTAGCAAAATCTCAGCGCCAGCCAGATTGGGGACAATACTTGCTTCCAAATCATGCAGCACTATAGCACCCAGCCGCAGCTCTTTGATCCGGCTGCGATGGACTGTGACCACGCCATTGGCGGTGGAGCTTTGATAAGGCGCACCTTTGGGCATGCCGGTGCGTGCTGCGACCGCTTCGGACACTGCAACAGCAGTGGCGCCGGTATCGAGCAAAAACTCGACCGGCTGGCCATTAAGCTGCAGCGTCCCGACATAATGTCCCTGACGGTTGGCATCCAGTACCACAACCCGCTCACCGGCCGCGCCCTGTTCCTCGCGCAATTG
Organism: uncultured Chromatiaceae bacterium; assembly: GCA_946481195.1. The sequence goes on along the minus strand of CAMLNG010000017.1, from coordinate 7,767 downwards.
CTGGTTGGGGTTACGTTGCTGCGTCAGTGTCTCGTCGAAAAACAGATAAACCAACCCGAGGATCAATAACCAGGCAATCCAGGCGAAACCACGGCCGAAGCGCGCGGCGCTGTCCGGGTTGGCCGGTGGCGGGGCAGAAGAGGAGGGATCCGGTGCTTGCATTCGACAGCCATGACGCAGAGAATAAAGCCACAGCATAACCAGTGAGGATTGGCTTTGCCAAGTACGGCTCCAACCGTGACGACAGACTTTTCTGTGCCAGCACCTGAAATCATCAGGCGGCCCTGCACACATTATGACGACAGGCCGGACTCGTCAGATATCAGCCTGCTGGTGATCCACAACATCAGTCTGCCACCAGCCACTTTTAACACTCCCTATATTGACGACTTCTTTGGCGGCCGCCTGGACTGCAGCGCACATCCGTATTTTGCCCGCCTGGTCGGGGTGCGGGTGTCGGCGCACTGTGTGATCTATCGCGACGGCCGGATTTGGCAATATGTGCCTTTTGACAAACGCGCATGGCATGCTGGCCTCAGTTTGTTTAACGGCCGGGATAAATGTAATGATTTTTCCATTGGCATTGAGCTTGAAGGCGCTGATGATGTGCCTTTTACCGAGGCGCAATATCAGGCGCTGAGCCGGTTGTGTCACTGGCTGCTCAAGCAATATCCGGCGCTTGCACCAGAACGGATCCTCGGTCACAGTGATATTGCCCCAGGCCGGAAAACGGATCCGGGCCCGGCGTTTGACTGGCCTTATTTTCAACAATTACTGGCAAATCAGCAGGCAAGCTGTGAGCCACCCGCAGCAGGAGAGCCCGCATGACCTTATTAACGATGTTGATTGCCTTAATAGTCGAGCGTCTGGCCGTGCGGGGCAGTGCCTGGCAGCTAAGAACTTATCTGCAACCTTATTTGCAGCGTGGCCAAGCTGTGACACTGCCAGGATTACCACAGCATTATCTGATGTTGCTCTGGTGGTTGTTACCGGCGCTATTGGTTTCCCTGCTTATATATAGTGTGCAGTTCTGGTTGCTGCAGCTGGTGCTGAATACACTGGTGTTGTTGCTGTGCATTGGCAGCTGGTCGTACCGGCAATCGTATAAGCAGTTTCTGAATGCAGCGCAGCGCGATGATCAGGAAGCGGTGTTTCTGTCGATGCAACAAATCCGCGCAGCGCAAGGCGCACCTGAACTCAGTTATGGACAACAGCTGATTTGGCTGAACTTCCGCTACTACGCTGCAGTATTGTTCTGGTATGCGCTGCTGGGCGCTTTTGGTGCTGTGGCTTATGCCTGTTTGCGTCAGCTGTCTGAGCCAGGAGTTACTCAAACGGAAGATCTGCCGAATATCGCCGAAGATAACCCGACATCTGAGTCGGCGCCTGCAGCCGCGGTTACAGATGAACAATGGCGTCGTTTTGCCGATGATTTGTTGCACTGGGCTGATTGGCTGCCGGTGCGGCTGTTTGGCCTGGGCCTCGCGCTGGTTGGCGATTTCAGCCGGACTTCTGCGGTTTTACTGCAGCATGCCGGAGCACTGCAGATGAGTGCGCCGGATTTACTGGCTGAACTCAGTCAAGCCGCTGAGCCTGTAGCGGAAGAGCTGCTGAATACGCCGGATGCCGCGGTCAGTGCAGTCGCACTCGCCAAACGCAATGTGCTGTTTTTTCTGGCATTGATTGCCATCTTAACGCTCAGTGGCTGGTTGAGTTAACACATTTGGAGTCAGGTCTTGCTCCCTGCGTCTTTGATGCACAGAGCAAGACCTGATCCCAATATCATTAATGGTCTGACCAATTCTGTTTTTTCTGCTTGCCTTGTCTTTTCTAGAGTTTTAGCTCTAATTATTCTGCGCAAAAATCCAGCGCTACAGCTTGCGCTGATTTACACTGCGGGCCTTTTCTGCTAACTTGATGCGCAACAAAGTAAAATGGTCTTACCAATTTACACGGTGTTGATGTTTCAATATCGACAATAACAGTAGTCCTGGACAGGAATGACAAACAGCGGCGCTTTGCTACGCTGTTGAAGCCATGAAAAACGCACTGAAAATCAAACCGGCAAAATTGTCGGATCAAATTGTCGGACAGCTGGAGCAAATGTTGCTCGAAGGCAGCTTTGCGCCTGGCCAGAAATTACCGACCGAACGTGAACTGGCCGAACAATTTGAAGTGTCGCGACCTTCGGTGCGCGAAGCGCTGCAAAAGCTGGAAGCCAAAGGACTGGTCAGCCGCAAACAAGGCGGCGGCACTTTTGTCTGCGACACTTTAGTCGGTGGCCTCACTGATCCGTTATTTGAACTGATCGGCCGCCATCCTGAATCCCAATTTGATTTACTGGAATTTCGTCATGCCTTAGAAGGCATTTGCGCCTATTACGCGGCGCTGCGTGGCACCGCCAACGATTTCAGTCAGATAAAACAACGCTACGACGAGATTTGTCTGGCGCAGCAACAGCATGACATCAATGCTGAAGCCGCTGCGGTCGGACGCTTTTATTCAGCAGTGGCAGAAGCATCTCACAATGTGGTGCTTTTGCATCTGGTGCGCGGCTTAACGCCGCTGGTGGAGCAGAATATCCGGTTGAACCTGGAAATTCTGCAGCAGAAGGACGGCATTGTGGGCCAGCTGAATTCACATCGGCAACGGTTAATGGAAGCGGTGATCAATGGTGAGCCGGAACAAGCCCGGCAAGCCAGCAACAGCCATCTGGCCTTTATTGAAGAGGCTTTGCTGGAAGCCGACCGGGAACGCTCACGACTTGAACGCTCGCTGCGTCGTTCGCAACAGAACTGAAACAGCACAGCAGAACAATAACAGCAAGGTCCTGCGCGGCAGGACGGTTTGAAAGGAAAATTGATATGTCTGAAGTCAATAAGCTTGACGTCGACGTGCTCGAAACCCAGGAGTGGTTGGAAGCGCTGGAATCCGTAGTACGCACCGAAGGTGTCGAGCGGGCGCAATTCCTGCTCGAGCAGGTGCTGGAACAGGCGCGGCTGGAAGGTGTCGACATGCCTACCGGCGTCACCACCAACTATATCAACACTATTCCGCCGCAACAGGAACCGGCTTATCCGGGTGACGTGAATCTGGAGAAGAAGATCCGCTCCGTGATCCGCTGGAACGCCATTATGATCGTGCTGCGCGCCTCGAAAAAAGAGCTGGAGCTTGGCGGCCACATGGCGTCTTACCAGTCGGCGGCAGCCTTCTATGAAACCTGTTTTAACCATTTCTTCCGCGCGCCGAACGAACAAGACGGCGGCGATTTGGTGTATTACCAGGGCCACATTTCTCCGGGTATTTACGCCCGTGCTTTTGTTGAAGGCCGCTTAACCGCAGACCAGCTGGACAATTTCCGTCAGGAAGTCGGTGGTGAAGGTTTATCCTCTTACCCGCACCCAAAACTGATGCCGGAATTCTGGCAGTTCCCGACAGTGTCTATGGGTTTAGGCCCAATTACTTCGATTTATCAGGCGCGTTTCCTGAAGTATTTACACGGCCGTGGCCTGAAAGACACCAGCGCGCAGCGCGTGTATGCCTTCCTCGGTGACGGTGAGATGGACGAGCCGGAAAGCCGTGGTTCACTGTCGTTCGCCGCGCGGGAAAAACTGGATAACCTGTGTTTCCTGGTTAACTGTAACCTGCAGCGTTTAGATGGCCCGGTGATGGGCAACGGCAAAATCATCCAGGAACTGGAAGGTTTATTCCGCGGCGCTGGCTGGAACGTGATTAAAGTGGTATGGGGCAGTGGCTGGGATAAGCTGCTGGCGAAAGATACCACCGGCAAACTGCTGCAGCTGATGAACGAAACCATCGACGGCGATTATCAGACTTACAAGTCAAAAGATGGCGCATACGTGCGTCAGCATTTCTTCGGTCGTTACCCGGAAACTGCGGCATTAGTTGCTGATATGACCGATGAAGAGATCTTCGCGTTAAAACGCGGTGGCCATGAACCGTCAAAACTGTACGCAGCATTTAAAGCGGCACAGGACACTAAAGGTCGTCCGACAGTCATTCTGGCCAAAACCATCAAAGGTTATGGCATGGGCGAAGCCGCTGAAGGCAAAAACATCGCCCACCAGGTGAAGAAAATGGATATGACGCACGTGCTGCAGATCCGTAAGCGTCTGAATCTGGAAGAATATCTGTCAGAAGAAGAGGTTCACAGCCTGCCGTACCTGACATTGCCGGAAGGCTCACCTGAGCATCAGTACCTGCATGCGCGTCGTAAAGCGTTAAACGGCTACACGCCAGTACGTCTGCCGAATTTCACCAAAGCGCTGACACTGCCAGAGTTACCGGCCTTTGAAGGCCTGCTGGAAGAGCAAAAACGCGAAATTTCGACCACGATGGCCTTTGTGCGTGGTCTGAACATTCTGTTAAAAGACCCGAATATCGGCCAGCAAATTGTGCCGATTATTGCTGACGAAGCCCGTACTTTTGGTATGGAAGGTCTGTTCCGTCAAATCGGTATTTATAACCCGCACGGCCAGACTTACACGCCGGAAGACCGCGCCATTGTGTCTTATTACAAAGAAGAGACCTCTGGCCAGGTATTGCAGGAAGGCATCAACGAGCTGGGCGCCATGGCATCCTGGGTGGCGGCGGCAACGTCTTACAGCACTAACGACCTGCCAATGATCCCGTTCTACATTTATTACTCGATGTTCGGCTTCCAGCGTGTCGGTGATATGGCATGGCTGGCAGGCGACCAACAAGCCCGTGGTTTCCTGTTAGGCGCCACCGCCGGTCGCACCACGCTGAACGGTGAAGGCTTACAGCACGAAGACGGTCACAGCCATATTCTGGCTGGCACAGTGCCAAACTGTATCTCTTATGACCCGACTTATGCTTATGAACTGGCAGTGATCATGCAGGACGGTATCCGTCGCATGTATGGCCCGGCACAGGAAAATATCTACTACTACATCACCGTGATGAACGAAAACTATCATCACCCGGCGATGCCACAGGGCGCCGAAGAAGGTATCCGGCGTGGTATTTACAAGCTGGAAACGCTGACCGGTAATAAAGGCAAAGTGCAGTTATTAGGTTCAGGCACCATCCTGAACGAAGTGCGCCGTGCTGCGGAAATTCTGTCTGAAGAATACGGCATTGCTTCTGATGTCTATTCAGTGACCTCGTTTAACGAACTGGCGCGCGATGGCCAGGATTGTGAACGTCACAATATGCTGCACCCAAGCGAGCCGGAAAAAGTGCCATACATTGCTCAGGTGATGGGCAAAGAGCCGGCTATTGCTGCAACCGACTACATCAAAAACTATGTCGACCAGGTCCGTGCTTTTGTGCCGGCAGTGTCGTACAAAGTGCTAGGTACCGACGGCTTTGGCCGCTCCGACAGCCGCGAAAACCTGCGCCGCCACTTTGAGGTGAATGCTGGTTACGTCGTGCTGGCTGCACTGCGTGAGCTGGCTAAACAAGGCACTATCGACAAACAACTGGTCGCCGATGCCATCGTGCGTTTTGGCATCGACACCAATAAGCCGAACCCACTGTTCGCATAAGAGGAATGGCAATGACAATCGAAATTTTTGTGCCGGATATCGGCGCGGATGAAGTGGAAGTCACCGAAATTCTGGTGAAAGTCGGCGACACTGTCAGTGTGGACCAGTCGCTGCTGTCGGTCGAAGGCGACAAAGCCTCGATGGAAGTGCCGGCCGCCCAGGCCGGCGTGGTGCAGGAAATTCGGGTAAAAGCCGGTGATAAAGTTAAGACCGGTTCGCTGATTATGGTATTTGCCGGTGCCGCATCGGCAGCCGCTGTGGCTCCCGCCGCAACGCCGGCACCAGCACCAGCAGCCCCTGTTGCTGCACCTGCTACCACCGCCCCAGCGCTGACAGAAAGCAAAGAAGTCAAAGTGCCGGATATAGGTGGTGACGCGGTTGAAGTCACTGAAGTGCTGGTCAAAGTCGGTGACGTGGTTAAAGCCGAACAATCGCTGTTATCGGTTGAAGGCGATAAAGCGGCGATGGAAGTCCCTGCACCTTTCGCCGGTACTGTGACCGAAGTCAAAGTCAAAGTCGGTGATAAAGTCCAAACCGGTTCGTTAGTCTTTGTATTTTCAACAGGTGCGGCAGCGCCAGCAGCAGTTGCTGCAACGCCTGCTCCGGTTGCCGCTCCGGCACCGGCTGCTGCGCCTGCAACAACTCAGACGCCAGTTGCCGCTGCTTCTGCTCCGGCCGTTGCTGTCAGTGACAACGAAGTGACACAAAGCGCTGCTTTTGCTCACGCTTCGCCGGTAGTGCGTCGTTTAGCCCGCGAATTTGGTGTCGACCTGTCCAAGGTTGCAGGTACAGCGCGCAAAGGCCGCGTGCAACGTGAAGACGTACAAAATTACGTGAAAAACATTATTGCTCAGGTCACAGCCGGCAAAGGCAGTGTCACCAGCAGCGGCAATAGTGTTGGCTTTGACTTAATCCCTTGGCCAAAAGTAGATTTCAGCAAATTTGGTGCAGTGGAAGAAAAACCACTGTCGCGCATTCAGAAGTTGTCTGGTGCTAACTTACACCGCAACTGGGTGCGTATTCCGCATGTAACCCAGTTTGACGAAGCTGACATCACAGATCTGGAAGATTTCCGCAAAGAGCAAAACGCGCTGGCCGAGAAGAAAAAACTCGGTGTGAAATACACGCCACTGGTGTTTATCATGAAAGCGGCGGCTAAAGCGCTGGAAGAATTCCCGACCTTTAACAGCTCGTTATCAGAAGATGGCGCCAGCCTGATTCTGAAGAAATACGTGCACTTGGGCATTGCAGTCGATACGCCAAATGGCTTAGTGGTACCGGTGGTTCGTGACGTCAACAAAAAAGGCATCATCGAACTGTCGCGTGAGCTGCAGGAAATTTCGCTGAAAGCCCGTGAAGGCAAACTGACGGCGGCGGATATGCAAGGTGGATGTTTCACCATTTCCAGCCTGGGTGGTATCGGCGGCACGGCGTTTACGCCAATCGTTAATGCACCGGAAGTAGCCATCCTCGGTGTGTCAAAATCTGATATTAAACCGAAATGGGATGGTAAAGCCTTCCAGCCACGCCTGATGGTGCCGCTGTCGGTGTCTTATGACCACCGGGTGATTGATGGTGCTTTAGCGGCGCGTTTCACTGCGACGCTGGCGTCATACTTAGCTGATATCCGTCAGATTATTATGTAAAAAGCAAAGCGGTAGCTTCGGCTGCCGCTGCTGTTGTCGCGGGGGCAACAGCGCCTGCCTGATGTAGATGTGGCTGAAAAGTTACGGGACATCTTTCAGGCAGAGTGCTAAAATCCGCCAACTTTTACGCTGTGCCACCGGCGCTGCCGTGGCAACCTACGAGCCCGATGCAAGTAAAATTGCAAGCTAAAATAGCAAGGTAAAACAATGAGCAACGAAATCAAAACTCAGGTAGTAGTGCTGGGCGCTGGCCCTGGTGGTTATTCAGCTGCATTCCGCGCAGCAGATTTGGGTCTGGAAGTGACCCTGGTTGAAGCCCGCAGCACCCTCGGCGGTGTTTGCTTAAACGTTGGTTGTATCCCGTCTAAAGCCTTATTACACGTTGCCAAAGTCATCGATGACGCCAAAGAGATGGCCTCTCACGGCGTCACCTTCGGTGCACCACAAATCGATTTAGATAAAATCCGTGCCTGGAAAGACAAAGTGGTTGGTCAACTGACTAACGGTCTGTCTGGCATGGCCAAAATGCGTAAAGTCAAAGTAGTAAATGGCTATGGTAAATTCACTGGCCCGAACACTTTAGTTGTTGG
>CAMLNG010000016.1 GCA_946481195.1 uncultured Chromatiaceae bacterium | reverse complement strand
TTAATGCTTAACAACAAAGCGCTCGGCCTTTTCGCTGAGTTCGCCGGTGATGGCTTCAACATGATGCGCAATATCTGTCACTTTCGCGCCTTGCACCTGTTGTTCACTCGCTAAAGTAATCAGCTCCGCAGTAGAGCGGGCAATTTCCGCGCTGGCCAAACCTTGTTGTTCCAGTGTTCTGGACATCAAATCGGCCGAACCCAGTACTTGCTCCACCCGCTGTTGAATACCGCTGAGCACCTGATGGCTTTCGCTGGCGGTACTGACAGTCGCCTGCAGTTCCTGCAACGATTGCTCGACCGCCGACACTGACTCATTACTGCTTTGCACCAGCCGGGCAATCATTTGCTTAATTTCGTCGGTGGATTTGTGGGTTTTCGACGCCAGATTGCGTACTTCATCTGCCACGACGGCAAAACCACGGCCTTGCTCCCCGGCACGCGCGGCTTCAATCGCCGCATTGAGCGCCAGCAAATTGGTTTGTTCCGCAATCGACTGGATCACATCCAGCACGCCCTTAATTTCCGAGGTCGAGCTGGCCATGCTGTTCACCTTCACTTTGGTTTGCTCCAAAGTGCCGGACAAGTTATTGATATTGTTGATGGTCTTATCGACGACTGATTTGCCGTCATTGGCAGCAACCGAAGAATCCTGCGCTAACACCAGTACTTCACGCGCCGACTCGCCTAATTCCTGGATCGACATCGACATTTCTTCGGTGGCCGTGGCGATCCGCTCCACTTCCTGCAATTTATTGCTGATGCGGTTGGAAAGGGTATTGCCCTCATACACCAGCACTTCGGTTTCTTTGGTCAGCGTGGTGACGGCGGAATCTATCGTGATGACGGTTTGCTGCAAGGTCTGCATCACTTTGCCAAAGTTCCGTGTCAGGCGGGTTTCAACTTCTGGCTGAATGCTATGCAGCCAAATCCGGCCGTTGTCGTCCAGCATTTCCTCAGTGGTTTGTAAGAAAAACTCAGCCTGCTGCGCTTCTTTTAAGCTATTGCGGCAAATCAGCACCAACACCACAGTTTCGGCCACTACGTAAGCGGCATGTAGCAGCACAATCTCGAAGCTCAATTCATTCGGCGGTAAGACAAACACCGCGCTGCCACCGGCCTGCAGCCACATAAACAACAAATGATGCACTGCGATAAAACCGGCGGCGACCAGCACAACCAGATAATCCCGCAAACAAATCAGAATGGCCAGCAGCACAAAAATGCCAAAGTGCATTTCCAGCATGCCTTGAGATAAATGAATATGCAGCGCGGCAAACAACATATAGCTGATGCCATAAGAAATGCGGGTCAGCGCCTGATCACCCAGTGACTGCAACAAAAACCAGGGCACCAGCGCCGCCGGCACACCAATCAGCAGGGTTGGCAGCCAGTTGGCGAAAACAAAACTAAACACCAGACTCAGGACAAAAAGCCCGATGTTGACGTAATTGGCGATTTGAAAAGCTTCGGCGCGGAAATGGTATTGCATACAAACTCCGGAAAACGCAGCCCCGCGATACGACAGGGCTGTCAAAGTAGGATAAGCAGTACTGTTATCCTAGCAGACTGGATCAGTTCTGCATTTTCCGAAATAGGTCCAATCAACCGATAACAGGTTCAGCTGTCAATAAGCCACGCTAAAACGTTGGTTGTGGTGCTGCGGTTGCTCCGCTTCATTCAGCAGTGCCACAGCATAGTCACCGGTTGAGATCCGGCTGCGGCCTTCGGCGTCGGTCAAAAGCGCATCGCCACCGAGGCGGAATTGTCCTGTGGCTGCCCCCGGGAAAATCTCCGCTGCCGGTGATAAGTAACTCCAGTTTAAGCTGGTTTCAGCACGCAACTGCTGCAGTGCCGCGTAGGCACCTTCGGCCGAACCGCGATAAGCTGCCGGGAAGTCCGGGCTGTCCAATAATTTGCTGCCATCCGGTAGCAACAATGAAGCCGCACCGCCGACCAGCAGAAAACGTTCAGCTGCACTTTGTTTTACCGCAGCCAGAATATTGGCAAAACCGCGTTGATAATAACCAGCAACGTCGGTGTCGCTGTGGCCGCTGAAGGCGCTGATCACCAGCTGCTGTTGCGCCAGCGCGCCTTGCAGCGCCGCGCTGTCCAGCACATCTACACTGACCACTTCGAGCTGCTGTGGGAATTGTTGCTGTAAAGCGGCCAGTTTGCCGGCGTCCCGCACCAGCGCCCGCACCTGGTGGCCACGCTGTAAAGCTTCTGTTGTTAACGCGCTGCCGATAAATCCGCTGGCACCAATAATAACGATTTGCATAGTTTTACTCCGATAATAGCCTGAAAGATCGGCTGGCATCCTGTCGATGCCGGCCGGAATGGACGTTATTATCGGCCCAAGATTAGCATTGAAAAATAGCCTAATCCGCAATTCACTGTCATGATATTCAAAACAATAAGACGGATTAAAGCATGCTGGATTTAAACAGTCTGCAACTGGTGCAGGCGTTGGCTCACAGTGGCAGTTTCACTGCTGCAGCGGAACGACTGGGCTGTACAAAGACCAAAATTAGCTTGCAAATCAAAGCACTGGAACAACAGCTTGGGGTGGCATTGTTCCGCCGCACCACGCGTCAGGTCAGCCTGACCAGCGCCGGTGAGCAATTGATGGCACAGTGTATCCCCCTTTTTGCGCAGTTACAGCGCGAATTGCAGCAGCTGCAACATCAGGACACTGTATTGAGTGGTAAACTGGTGCTGACAGCGCCGGAGGACTATGCCAATCAGATTTTGCTGCCGGTGTTATTAGAATTCAGCCAGTTACATCCGCAACTGGACATCGAACTGCGTAGTAGCGACCAGGTCCGTGATTTAGTGCGCGAAGGGATAGACCTCGCCATTCGCGGCGGCTGGTTACGGGATTCCAGTTTAAAAGCGCAGAAGCTTGGTGAGTTTGACCAATGGCTACTGGCGACGCCGCAATATCTGGCACAACATGCAAAGATCACCAAACCGGACGATTTAACCGCCCATCCACTGATTGGGTTTAATCAGCTGCGCTCGCCACTGCACTGGCGTTTCAACCATGCTGAGCAGCAGCTCGATCTGCAATTTCGCAGTCGCTTTACTGTCAGTTCCACCGCCAGTATTCAGGCGTTATTGCTACAACATGCCGGGTTAGGCATTCTGACCGATTACACGGCACGGCCACTCGTCGCCAGCGGCCAGCTGGTGCATATCCTGCCACAGTGGCAACTGCCAATCGGCGGCATCTATGCGGTCTACCCGCCGGGCCCACACCGGCCGCTCAGAGTACGGCGCTTTGTTGAATTGTTACAGCAGCGACTGCAGAATGGATAATTGGTTGCAAAATTGTTTATTTTCCACCACAGTGACTGTGATAACCCACAGATAAGGACATGTCGATATGCGTATCAAACTACTCAGCTGCACCGTCGCGTTGTTATTCAGTCTGCAGGCACAGGCTGAACCTGCTACCCGCGCGACTATTGAAAAATTCCTGCAGGTCACTGAAGCCGCCAATATGATGGATCAGGCTTATCAGAACATGGACCAGATGACGGCCCAGATGCTGGCAAGCAGTGGCCTTGATGTCGCCAAAGATCCACAAGTTCAGAAAGATATGCAGGAAATGAATGCGCTGGTACGCGCTGAAATGTCCTGGGACAAGATGGAAGAGCCGCTGATCGCCTTATATGGCAACGTGTTCAGCGAAGCCGAACTACAGGATATTATTGAGTTTTATCAGTCGCCAGCCGGGCAGAAAATGCTGAAGCGTCAGCCGGAGCTGATCCAGGGGACTATGGTGATGATGCAGCAGCAAATGCAAAATCTGATGCCGAAAATCAAAGCTCTGACCGAAAAGCAGCATGCAGCACGCAAAGCCGCCCAACAAAAAAATTCGCAGTAATTACCGATAAAGCGGCCGTGATCATTCGCGGCCGGCTATGCTTGTTTCATTGCTCCCCATACGCTGCCGGAGCCGGCCATGAAACATTTTTGCAGCGTCCTGCTGCTCAGTCTGAGTAGTATTTTGTCTGCACAACCCGTGATTATTGAAACCAGTCTGTGGCCGGGTTTTACCAACGCCGACGGCAGCGGCGCCTATTTTGACCTGGCGCGTCTGGTTTTTCCGCCCGACAGTCATCCGCTGGTGATTAAAACTAACCATTTGGGCCGCGCCTGGCTTGCAGTGCAGCGTGCGCAGGCTGATCTGACTTTTGGTTTAACGCAGGCCGATATCCGCAGCTTTCGCCTTGAATCCTCCGCCTTACCTTATGATGAAGACACTATCATTGCGGTATTTCTGCCGGAACGTGTCCATCAGACGGACCTGACCCCGTCGCGGCTAAAAGCGCTGCAACTTGGCTGGGAGAAGTCTTACAACTATGGTGCGGCCCTTGGCATCGAAGTCCATGGCTTTGAAGTGCAGGACCCGGCCCATGCTATCCAGTTGCTCAAAGCGGGTCGAATTGAAGTTTATCTGGCAGAATCCGGCGATCTGGATCGGGTGCAGCCCCAGCTGAAAGCCGCCGGCTTACAGCAACAATGGCTGGCCTATATCCCTGTCTATGCCGGCTTCAGTCCTACCGCAAATGGCAGACAGCTGAAAAATTATTGGGATCAACGTATCCATATGCTCTGGCAAACTGGCGAGATGCAGAGTTTCTATCAGCGTCATCCAGCCTTGCGACCTCCAACTCCAGAGGTTAAACCTTGATTAGACTGTAATTTACTTGAAGCGTCTGACAGTACCCAGTATGTTAGGTTATGACTGATTCATTTACGGAAATGCAACATGTACCAGCTTTTTATCGCCGATAAAAACTATTCTTCCTGGAGCCTGCGGCCCTGGTTACTGCTAACAGAACTTGGCATTGCTTTTACTGAACAACACAGCCGTTTTGATGGCCCGGACAATCGGCAGAAATTCCGCAGCTTTGCGCTCAATGGCAAAGTGCCATGTTTGCATGATGATGGCGAAGTGATTTGGGAATCGCTGGCAATTGTCGAGTATCTGGCCGAGCGACATAACGGGGTCTGGCCGGCGGATGCCAAAGCCCGTGCCTTTGCCCGCTGTGCTGCCAGCGAAATGCATGCCGGTTTTACCACCTTACGTGGCACCTGCCCGATGAGTGTAGGTATTCGGGTAAAACTAAATCAAATCAGTCCGGCGTTGCAGGCTGATCTGGACAGGCTCAGCGAACTCTGGCAACAAGGATTAAACCGTTTTGGTGGCCCGTTTCTGACTGGTAGTGCTTTTACTGCTGTCGACGCCTTTTTTGCGCCTGTGGCATTTCGGGTGCAAAGTTACGGTTTGCCGTTAGCTGCGCCAGCGCAGGCGTATGTTGAGTTACTGCTGAGCCTGCCGGGCATGTTGGCCTGGCAACAGGCGGCGCTGGCCGACCCATATCGCGAAGCATCGCACGAAGCAGAACCCCTGCGACATGGTGTTTTAACAGCAGACTTACGGCACACCAACGTTTAACTGCGCTGTTGCTGCCAAATCAGATAAAGCCCGCTTAACATGATCACGGCCGCCCCCAGCAACATGCTGGCGGTGGGCCAGACTTGCCACAGCACAATATCAAAACCTAAACCCCAGACCAGTGCTGTATATTCAAAAGGCGCAATGACTGACGGCGGCGCCAACCGGAAAGCTTCGGTGATAAACACCTGACCGATAGCGCCGGTGATGCCAATCGCCAGAAAATACGGCCACAGCGCCCATTGCAACGGCTGCCAGTCTGGCAGCGCCAGTAAACCGGCGCCGATACCAATCATCGTCATCAGCCAAAACACCATGTTGCCGGCATAGTCCGATTTCGCCAGCACCCGTACTGTGATCGCCGAAATGGCATAACACAACGCCGACAGCAGCGCCATCAATGCGCCGAGACTTAACAGCCCGTCGCCAGATGGCTTTAACATGTAAATCACCGCCGCCAGACCCACCACAATCGCCACCCACTGCCGGCTGTTGACGCGGTCTTTCAGCCACCAGACCGATAACAGTGTGATCAATAGCGGTGCGGCAAAAAAGATACTGTATGTATCCGCCAGCGACAGCACACTGACGGCATAAATAAAAGACGCCAACATCACGATACCGAGCACCGCGCGCAGCAAATGCAGCGACCAGCGCGCCTGCAATAAATGTTGCAACCGGCCTGTAGTGGCGAGCCAAACCACAATAAAAGGCCAGGCACAGGCGGCGCGGAAAAAGGTGATTTGCATCGCGCTGTAGTGTTCGGTCAGCGTTTTCATCGCCGCATCCATGCCGGAAAACATCAGCACCGCCAGTAACATGGCCAGAATGCCTTTAATTGGATGGTCCTGCGGCTGGGTAGAATGTGACAAGGGATGGCGCTCCGGCAAAAACCACGAGCTTACCACAGGCTGACGCCCTGAGCAGTGGCTCAGGACGCATGGCTGGCACTGCCACGCTCAGTCGCCAAAAAACAGCGACTGAAGGCGGCAATATGGCTTTTAAGGATTAAGGCCGGCGACGCAGCAGCAACAAGCCCAGCAGCGTGAAACCAACTACACCGCCAGAGCCGCCGGAACTGCCATTATTCACCGGCGTGGTCGTCACTGTGCCTTTCACTTTGATACTGAAGGTAACCGAAGTACCGAGGCCACGACTATCCATCACGCTGACACTGAACTGCAGGTCGGCGTCGCGGTTTGGCGCGATAAAGCTGGCGCTGTCGGTGCTGGCATTACTGAGGGTCACGCTATCGCCGCTGACTTGTGTCCAGCTGTAAGTCAGCGCATCCCCATCCGGATCTGTCGCCTGGGCTTTTAAACTGACCTGAGCGCCAGCGTTCACTTCCGCCGGAAAACCGACTTGCACTTCTGGTTTACGGTTTTGTTCGTTGTCGCGAATTTTTATCAGCAGGCTGGCGCGGTCTGTTACCACCGGACCGCTTAGTTGTAAGGTCAGCTGCTCTTCGTTTTCCAGCAGGCTGTCATCAATGGGTGTCAGCGTGATGGTTTTATCTGCAGTATCGCCATCGGCCCAGCTCAGTTCGCCGCTCAGTTGCTGAATATCGATACCGGTTTTGCCGCTGTCATCTTTCAGTTGATAGCTGATGGTCAGCGCGCCGCTGCTGCCGGCAAAGCGGCCGATTTTGACGCTGACCGGCCCCCCGTTTTCTTCCAGCGTGACAGTGCTCAGCTGAAAGCCCGCTGCGCCTTGTTGTGCCGCAGCACTGCCGACCGTCACCTGATGATAAGAAGGCGCACCTAACGTCAGGCCGTTTTGCGGATCAAACAACCGGACAAAATAACTGGCGTGCGCCGCCCACTGCGTATTGCCGGCAATGTGGATCTCTTTGTCTGCCACATCACCAGCGGCCCAGCTGAGCCGGCCTTTACCCAACTGTGTGGTCTGATTGATGCCAAAGCCATTCAGCGTTTCCCAGCCGACACTGACAGCGCCGCTGCCAGCAGGCCGGCGCACTTTCAGTACCAATTCTTCACCGGCTTTCAGGCTGCTGGCTGGACTGGCAAAACTGACCTGACCGGCGGCACTTTGTTTGGTCTGATCACGCAGCACAAACAAACCGCTGTTAATGTCTGCAGAAATCACCAGACCTGACGGTAAATATGGGTAAGTGCCCCAGACGCCATTAAAAGCCGCGTTGTCGCTGGACGGGAAAGAATCAAAAAAGCCAGCCTCAACCGGATTGGCCGGGTTGGTGATATCCAGAATGGTGGTACCACGCTGATAATTCGAAATGTAATAACGGTTGCCGCGGGTATAACCATTGTGGTCGATAGCGCCGGTCGGCCCGGTCCATTCTTTGACAATTACCGGTTGTTTCAGGTTGTCGACATTCATCACCCGTACTGTGGTATTGAGGCCGTGGTCGCGCTCATCCAGTTCGTCGTGAATAAACACAAAACGTTTGTCTTCACTCCACCAGCCGGAGTGCACATAGCTCGCTTGCGGATAAGTTAAATCTGCCAGTGCACCAGCCCCGGTCAGGGTTGTGATATCCCATAGCCGCACCGATTGTTCGTTAAAGTCCATCAACACAGTACAGCTATTGCGCTGGCAGCCTTGCAAAGCCCGGTTGTCGTCGACCACCATCGACGCCGCATCGTGGGTGTAGTCACTGCGCACGCCATTACTATGCAGATAATAGGGCGTCAGCGCTTCCGGATTTTTCAGACCATAAGTGGTAAAAGCACCACCCACAGTTTTTTGCCCGACGATATGTAGCGTCGGCTCCAGGCCATCCAGCGCGGTATTGGTGGTGTAATCGACATGGCTGATATAGACGTTATGCGCCGAAGTCACCGCTTTGTCCGCGGCCACCAGCCGCACCGAGCCCGGTAACTGGTTTAAATCCAGAATTTGGATATTGTCCGAACCTTCCGAACTGACATAAGCATAGGCCCGCCAGCGCGCCAGGGTTTTATCGTAAAACTGCAGTACTTTGATATCACGCCAGGACGTGCGGCTGCCGGCAATAGCACCGACTTCCTTTGGTGCCGCCGGATCAGCCAGGCTAAACACGGCGGTGCCATTATCCAGGCCAATAATGGCGTATTCAGTACCGGTATTGAGGTCAGTATGGCCCCAGATATCATTGGCGGCGCCTGGTTTCAGGCTAATATCCGCCAACGCGACATGACTGACTAAATCGATGTTTTTACAGGGGTAAATCCCAGCTTTACCATCCACACAAGGCGTCGGTCCCTGACTTTGCTGCAATTGTTGCTGCGTCTGTTCCAGTGCAGCGCTGTCGGCAAATCGCTGCGAAAAGCCGTCATTGACCACCACAAAGCCCTGCAGTTGCAGCTGGCCGATGTAGGCATCCGGTACGCCGGTTAACACTGTGGTATTGATGCCCGGCGCCTGGTCGAGGAAATGGTCAAACTTGTTGTAGCCGCCGAGCACCGGCACTAATTTGCTGGTCAGATAAAATAAATCGTCCGCATTTTGTACTGCGTATTGCCCTTCTGCGACCAGCACGCGGTCGCCTTTACTGGCCTGCTGCACGGCATAACTGATGCTCTGACAGGCCCGCACCGGGCTGTCGCAGCGGCCCGCGTCTTTACCGGTTGGCGCGACAAAACGGGCACGGTCATGTTCGGCATGGCTGTATACAGCTGCACTGAATAGCGCTGTGGTACACAGTGCAGTGGCGACCAGACTGAACCGGCTGATGACGGATCGATGCGGCATGATGCAGACTCCGGCAAAGCGGGCAAACTCTTTGCGTTTTACCCGGGTTTTGTTAAGGTGGTTTTGACTACCATATATAAATACGAAAATGCAAAACAGTAAACAAATTATTAATTATTGTACGACTTTTCTACTGTGCTTCCTTGCGGGTTGCCAACCACAACGCCCGGCACCACTGCAATTACAGTTGCAGTGGCAAGGCCAGCCGCTACGCTGTGATTCCAATTTGACGCTGGACGGTCAGACTTTTCAGCTCGCCCAGTTGCAGCTGTTTTTAAGCGATTTCCACCAGACCAAACCTATCGCGCTGACGCCCGGCCCGTACAGCAATGACCGTCTTGTCTTGCTGGGGATCGACTGCCAAAGCAACGATGCCGGTCAATGGCACATTCCACTGGCCAGCGCTTTAACAGCGGGCCCGCTTAACTTCACGCTCGGCATACCGGCAGAGCTGAATCATCAAAATCCACTGTTGGCTGCCGCGCCATTGCAACAAACCGATATGCACTGGAGCTGGCAACACGGCTATAAATTTCTGCGGCTGGATTTAACCGGCACCGCCAACTGGTCTTTACATCTGGGGTCGACCGGCTGCAAAGGCCCCAGTGTGATGCGCGCGCCACAAAGTCCTTGCCAGCAACCCAATCAGGTCCAGGTGCAATTGCAGTATAGCGGCCAGCCACAGCTGATTTTGGACCTCGGGCCTTTGCTGCAGGATTTTGGGGCCAGCGGGGATAATTCCTGTATGTCCGACCCACAAACCAAGAGTTGCCGGCAACTTTTGCCGCGACTTGGTGTGGACGCTTCAGCAGTGGCGGGTTTATGGCAGTTACGCTGAAAACCACCCGGACACTGGCGCTGGCCTGCTTACTGAGCAGCTGCACGCCGGCCCCCCAGCCGTATCAGTGGCCGTTGCCTGAAGGCTTTCCCAAACCCGCAGTGCCGGCCGACAATCCGATGTCTGCAGAAAAAGTAGAACTGGGCCGGTATTTGTTTTATGACAAAGCCTTATCCGGGAATGGCCAGCAAAGCTGTGCCAGCTGTCATCAGCAGACGAGCGCATTTGCCGAACCGAGCAGCGTTTCCACCGGCAGCACCGGCGAGCGGCACCGGCGCAATGCCTTAGCGCTGATTAATGTCGCCTATAACAAAACCCTGACCTGGGCCCATCCGGAGCTGCAACAAATTGAACAGCAGCTGCTCATTCCGATGTTTGGCGAGCAGCCGGTTGAACTCGGTATCAGCGGCCATCAAACGCAAGTGCTGCAACAGCTGCAACGCGGGCCATATCCGGCGTTGTTTGACGCCGCTTTTGGCGATGAAGAGGTTAATTTTCCGCGCGTTACCCAGGCTTTAGCCAGCTTTGTCCGAAGCTTAATTTCATTGCAGTCACCCTTTGACCGCTACGCCTATCAGGGCGATGACAGCGCCTTAACACCACAGCAAATCAACGGCATGAATCTGTTTTTCTCCGAACGGCTGGAATGTCACCATTGCCACGGTGGTTTTAATTTCACCCAGTCCACCAGCCATGAAAAACAGCCGCTGGACCGCCGGCCTTTTCACAATACCGGTTTGTATTTCACCGCCCGCCAGCAGGTGGAGGGGTTGGGCTATCCGGACAAAGACCGCGGCCTGGCTGAACTCAGCATGCAACAGAACGATGATGGCCGCTTTCGTGCACCGACTCTGAGAAATATCGCGCTAACCGCACCTTATATGCACGACGGCAGTGTCGCGACGCTGGAACAAGTGCTGGATTTGTATCAGCAAGGTGGCCGCAACACCAAACTAGGGCCATGGCAAGGCGATGGTCGCTTGCACCCGGTCAAAAGTAACTTCGTCAAAGGCTTTGATTTAACCGCAGAAGAACGCGCCGCCGTGCTGGCGTTTTTACAAAGCCTGACGGATACCCATTTTGTCAGCAACCCGGCCTATGCCGACCCCTGGCCGGACCGGCACTAGCCTTGCGGCCAGCGCATGTGCAGCCGTTTTGGCTCTGTTTAAGGTTGGCATGGTTATACTGCAGTCATGCACATACTGATTATTGAAGACGATCTGGATTTAGGCTTTGCGCTGCAACAGGCGCTGAAGGCCGAAGGCATCAGCAGTGTCTGGCTGCGGCGGGTTGCCGATGCGCCACGCAGTGCCGTAGATCCGGAATTCGACTGTATCCTGTTGGACCTTGCGTTGCCTGATGGCAACGGCTTTGACCTGCTCAAACGCTGGCGCAGTAATGGCGTTGTGCTGCCGGTGATTATGATCACTGCCCGCTCTGGTCTCGATGACCGGCTGGCCGGTCTGGACGGTGGCGCCGACGACTTTATTATCAAACCATTTGCTATGGCCGAATTATTGTCGCGCCTGCGTGCCGTGCTGCGCCGCTACGCCAGCCAAGCCAGCTCGTTATGGACATTTGGCGCCTTGCAGATTAATCCACGCAGTTATCAGGTTTGGCTGGACGGCATTGCACTGGACCTGTTACGCCGGGAGATTCAGCTGCTGCTGGAGCTGGCACGGGAACCCGGCACTGTGATCCCCAAAGGCGTGCTGGCGCAGCGGCTGGAACCGCTGGGCGATGCGCTGAATTACAGCCTGCTTGAAGTCCATATCTCCAATCTGCGCCGTAAAATCGGCGCTCAGCGCATCCGCACCGTTCGGGGTGTTGGATATATGTTGGTGCCATGAAACTAAGATCCCTGCTCACGCGCCGGACCTTGGTCCGGCGTGTCATTCTGGCGCTACTGGCAGCTTCGGTGCTGGTTTGGTTCGCGCTGGTCGCCTTCTATTATTGGCAGGAAAGCAGCCCAACCGCGGCGGCAGCCAGACAACAACAACGCGGCGAAGCGATATTGGCGGTGCTGAGCCAAATTGAAGATGCTGCAGCTGCGCGTCAGGCAGCAATCTTGTACGCCGACCTGTTTAACAGCGTGTACCAACGCGCCGGAGTGCCTGAACAATTTGTGTTGCAACTAGCCGATCGGCACGGCCAGACCCTGTACCGCACTCCGGGCGCGGACAGCGAAAAACTCAGCCAGGCCCGCGAGGCGCGGCTACAAATGAACGGTACCACCTACCAACTGTTTCGTGGCCAGAGCACACAATGGACATTGCTGCTCGCTGAGCCTGCTCCGGCTGCAGCTTTGCTGCTGGCCAAATTAAGCAGTAATTTGAGCATATCTATCTTCATTGCCTTGCCGTTGTTGTTAGTACCGGTCTGGTTTGCAGTGTCGCGGGGCCTGCGACCGTTGCAGAAGTTGTCGGACAGTATCGCCACACGCGGGCCTGACGACTTACAGCCCATGGCACTGGACGTGACTTATGCCGAGCTGGCGCCGCTGCGCAGCGCACTCAACCGATTATTCAGTCAGCTGCGTAGCCGGATCGCGCGGGAACATAGTTTTGTGCAGGACGCCGCACACGAATTAAAAACGCCACTGGCAGTGATTGCGGCACAGGCCCATGTGCTGAGCAAAGCCCAAGACAGCGCAGAACGACTACAGGCCGGTCAGCAACTGGAACACGCCATCGCCCGCGCTTCACATTTGATTGAGCAGTTACTGGATTTAGCCCGCATGGACTCAGCCACCGCCGCACCAGCTGTGCGGCTGGATTTAGCCCAAAGTCTGCGTCAGAGCATCGCCAATCTGGTACCGGCGGCACTGACTCGCAACATTGAACTGGCACTGGATGCGCCGGACCAGCTATTTCACCCTGTCGACCCGTTGGCCTGGCAGTCTGTGATACAGAACCTGCTGAGCAATGCTATCCGCTATGGTCAGGAGCACGGCATGGTGGAGGTCAGTCTTAGTTTAGAACCCGCCGCTGCGCCTGAGGTGTTACGGCTTAGTGTTGCCGACGATGGCCCGGGCATCGCCGCCGCAGAACAGGCGCTGGTGTTTGAACGTTTTTACCGTGTCGCCGGCAGCGACATCCCGGGTTCTGGCCTTGGACTTGCGATTGTGACCCAGGCCGTGGCCCGTATGCGCGGCCAGGTGCGACTGGAGCCTGGCCTTGGTGGCCGTGGCTGTTGTTTTGTCATTGAGCTGCCATTAGACACCGGCTCAGATCAGCCGATAGCGGCAACCCCCGAGGAGATTTAACGATGTCAGTACCCCCCATTCCCGCCACAGCAGTTGTCGCCAAGCCCAAGCGCAACCTTGGCAATAAAATTCTGCGTTTTAGCGCCATCAGTATTGCGGTGTTGGCGCTGTTAGTCGGTACCGTCATCGCGCTGTTATATCGGCAGGCATTAACCACTGAACGACCAGTCGGATTTCAGGTGGTGCAGGTGGGCAGCAGCGAGGACGCACCGATGACGATGGGGATCTGGTATCCGAGCAACGCCGCAGTTTCGGCGCAGTGGCTGGGCTCGCAGTTTATGCAGGTTGCTGCCAATGGTCCGGTCACGGGTCAGCAATTACCGCTGATTGTGATTTCCCACGGCACCGGGGGCGGAATCGTCAGCCATGCCGATTTAGCACTGGCGCTGGCTGCAGCAGGGTACGTGGTCGCAGCACCGATGCACAGCGACAACTATCTGGACCAAAGCTCGGTCGGCAGCCCTGCATATTTCACTGGCCGCACGGCGCAGCTGCGCAGTGCCATCGACTATATGCTGCAACAATGGCCGGCGATGGCGCAGCTGGATGCCGGGCGAATTGGGGTTTATGGTTTTTCGATCGGTGCTTTTACCGCCTTAACCGCTGCCGGTGCCCAGCCAGATCTGCGCGGCGTCGCGCAATATTGTGCCACTCAGTCCGAATTTGCCTGCGAGATGCTGCGACAGTCAGGTTCATTTTTGCTTGGCAGCGAATTGCCGGACGGCTTTGATCAATTCAGCAAAGACGCGCGGATTAAAGCCCTGGTATTGGCGGCACCTGGTCTCGGGTTTAGCCTGAATAACCCGGCGGCCCTGAGTCAGGTCAAAGTGCCGGTGCAGCTATGGCAAGGTGACAAAGATGACACAGTGCCGGACGCAACCAACGCGAAAGTAATCCGTGACCAGCTTGGCAACCAAGTCGAATTTCATCAGGTACCAGGCGCTGCCCACCTGTCATTTCTGCTGCCTTGCGGCTTTCTCAGTATCTTGCCGACTTGTCATGATCCAGCCGGCTTTGACCGCAAAGGTTTTCATGCCGGAATGAATCCGCAGCTGGTTGAGTTTTTTAACAAGCAGCTGCCACACTGAGGTCAGCGCGCCTGTTGTGATGGAGGCAACAGGCGCTGTTTCAGGCCACGGGCAAAAGTCCGGCTGACTTTCAGCACTTTGCCGTTCGAAAGTACCGCCTTGTATTCGGAATTGCCGAGCGGTTGCAGTTGTTCGATATAAGTCAGATTCACTACTGTTGATTTGTGAATGCGCACAAATAAATCCGGCAGCCGCTCATTCAGCAGGTTTTTTAATCTGGTGCGCATCACATGGGTTTCGCTGCGGGTATGCACACACATATAGTCGCCGGCGGCGTCTATCCACAGAATATCCTGGTAGGAGATCAGCTGGATTGGACTGCGACCGTCCTGGATCACCAGTTTCTGACTTTCAATACAATAGCTGGTCCCGTTTTCTGCCGTATCGCTGGCGGTGGCGGCGGGGCCGGCAGCTATCTGCGTCACAGCATCCAGCAACTGCGCTTTGCTCGCCGTGCCGGTGCGGGCCCGTACCCGGGCAATCGCATCCGCCAGCCGTTCCAGCTTGACCGGCTTTAACAGGTAATCCAGTGCCCGCACTTCAAAGGCCTGCACCGCATGCTGGTGAAAAGCCGTGACAAAAACAATGGCCGGGCACAGCTCCGGTTGCAGTTGACGGATCAGGTCAAAGCCCGTTTCCCCCGGCATTTCGATATCCAAAAAAATCAGCTCAGGTTGATGCAATGCAATCAACGCCAGCGCGGCCTGCACTGAGCCGGCTTCAGCAACGACCTCAATATCGGCAAAACCCTGTAAGCGTAGCCGTAGCCCTTCGATTGCTGCCGGTTCGTCATCAACAATCAGCGTGCGTAATGGGTTCATCCTACCTCCGGATTTTGTTCTTGCCCAGGCTGCAGCGGGATGCGGATATGGATCCAGGCGCCTTGATCCGGCCTGTTACCAAACTGAAACAGACTCTGGCCGGGATACAACAACGCCAGCCGCGCTTCACAATTCTGCAAACCGATGCCAGGAGAAGCATCAGGGCTAAAACCACTGCCATTATCCAGCATCGCAATGATCAGGAAATCATCCTGCCGGCTGAAACTGACACTAACGGCATAATGCTGCTGTGCTTGCTGCATGCCGTGTTTCAGCGCATTTTCCGCCAGCGGCTGTAGCAGCAGCGATGGCATCAGCAGCGGTCTGACGTCGTCATCCGCGCTGATAGTAACGGCAAGTTTATCGCGAAACCGGCATTGCTCGACGGCAAAATAGCTCTGCAGAATGTCGATTTCTTCCGCCACAGTCACTGTTGCGAGTGGGTCGGTATACAGGCTGTAACGCAGCAAATCACAGAGTTTTTCCAGCATTGATACGGCATGCTGATTGTCCTGACGCAAAATCAGCGTGCAAATCGCATTGATACTGTTAAACATAAAATGCGGATTAAGCTGATAACGCAGCATTTTCAGCTGCGCTTCTTTAGCAAGATCAAGCGCTTCGGCGGCTTTTTGCCGCTGCTCCATAGTTTCGAAAGTCGCTTTGTAGGCAAAATACAAAGCGGTCCAGGTCAATAAAATCGTCAGAGACGCCGAGTGCCAGGTACCGACGTCAAACCAGGTCATCGCTTGCCAGACCTGACCGTACAACCATTGTAAGGTCAGCCACTTCCACTGGGTCCAGACCAGGCAGCCAAGCAACAGCACGCTCAGATGCGAGTAGATTTTCAGTCGGGTGCTTTGCTGGCTGAAGCGTTTGTAGCAGACCCGCAGCAGCAGAGTCAGGCCAAAACCAAAGCAGGTATCCAGCAGCAAATGCGGCACGTTGACCTGCCAGGGTTCCTGGCTGGGGATTTTAATCATCAGTTCGGTCAGCACGGCGTACACCGCCCAGCCACCGCATTGGCACAGCCAGAATAATTGATTGCGGGTGAAGGTTTTAACCACTGTGAAACCCCGGAATAAAACGGCAGCGAATTACGCTGCCGCTTTCAAACTTTGAATGATACGGCGTCAACGAGCCGGCGGCCGCGACCATAATTTTAAGCTGGCCGGTTTCAGTCCCGCCTGCGCCGGATCACAGCCCAGTCTGATCACGTTGGCGTCACCGGCCACATGACTGCCCTCGGCCAGCACCACATCAGCCACCGCCAGGCTCAGACGACCACTGGCACTGAACATCACTGCATCCTGCAACGGCTGAGTAAGCGCTGGTTTTGCCGCACAATCCAAAGCCACTTCGAGCTGTTGCCAGACGCCCGGGCTAAGTGTCGCCAGTGTCTCGCGCAGATTCAACTGGCGCTGACAAACCCCGGCGGCATCACACAGCACTGCCAGCTGCAGATTGGCTGGCACCTGCTGGTCCAGTCGCATTTTCAAACGCAGCATCTTAGCTTTAGCATAATCTTTGGCGGCAGCATCCTGACGAAAACGCAGGCTGGCCTTGGCCCTTTGCACCGCATCCCAGCGTAATTGCCGCGCATCTTCCTGATAGGCCAGATTAACCGACTGCATCGCCAGGCTTTTGCCATCGTTGCTGACGCCAAAAGGCGTCGTGACTGTCACGGCGCTGCCACTGCTGTCGGTCAGGGCAAAAACCAAACCCGGCGCTAAATTGCGCAAAAACAGTGGCGTTTGACCGCCGGTATTGTTCTGCTGCGTGGCCGCGGGCGTGCTTTGTTCAGGCAATTGTGCCAATTCGCTGTGATCTGCGTAGGTTAACCCATAGCCATAAGCAAACAAAGGGTCGTAGGCAGTATCGCCCTGATTCAATACAAACTGTTGATCAGTGCGCGGCCAGGAAAAGCTAAGTTTGCCATGGAAGTCAGATTGCACCTGGCCCTTCGCGTCACGCAGCAGCACATCGGCCACGCCCTGGCCTTCAGAGCCCGGTAACCAGGCTGCGACAAAAGCGTCGGAGGCGTTCAGTTCCGGATTCACCCACAGCGGCCGGCCGCTTAAAAACACCGTCACTACCGGGATACCCTGTTGTTTTAGTTTTCGTAGCAAGGCAAGGTCCTGTTTATCACCATGCTGATATTCCAGCTGCTGAATATCACCAAACCACTCGGCGTAAGGGCTTTCACCAATCACCACGACCGCCACATCAGGCTTGTGCCGGTAAGCGCCATCGACGGCCAGTTCCACCTTGCCACCCGCCGCTTCAACCTGCTGCCGAATCCCCTCATATACCGAAGTGGCATTGGGGAAATCATCGTTACTGCTATCAGTGCCCTGCCAGGACACACTCCAGCCGCCGGCTTGTTTGGCAATATTGTCAGCACCGTCCCCGGCGACTAAGATGCGGCTTTTCGGCGACAACGGCAGTAGTTGCTGGTTATTTTTCAGCAAGACCAGTGACTTACGCACCGCTTCCCGCGCCAGTGCCTTGTGCGCGTCGCTGTTAAAATCGTTTAGCTTAGA
>CAMLNG010000015.1 GCA_946481195.1 uncultured Chromatiaceae bacterium | reverse complement strand
CCCGGTACCAAGTTTCTGGGGCGGGTTTTTGGTGAAGCCTCATAAAATCGAATTCTGGCAGGGCGGTGAACACCGGCTACACGACCGTTTTATGTACAGCCGGCAAGCAGGTGGCGACTGGTCTATCGAGCGGCTTTGCCCTTAACCAAATACAATCCGCTGGACAGGTTAGAAACTGGTGCGGCTGTTGTGCTGAAATGTTTTTTATCGTGTCAGTGAACGCTTTGTTTACCGCGCCGCACTTGATGACGGCGCGGTTTTCATCTTAAGCTCGACGCAATTTTCAGCACCGGATTTACAGGGTGAACCTTCTGCAACAAGCCTTAACAGGCCAAAACCTTCGTCTGATCCCGTTAGAGCATGAGCATTGGCCAGCTTTGATGCAAGCAGCCAGCGACCCGTTGATTTGGACGCTGCACCCAGAACCTGAGCGTTATAAACCTGACGTATTCAGACCGGTGTTTGACGGCGGTCTGGCCAGTGGCGGCGCTTATCTTATCTGCGACAAATACAGTGGCGAAGTGCTCGGCACCAGTCGTTATTACGACTTTGATGCGGGTAAACGTGAAATCGCGATTGGTTATACCTTTTTAGTGCGCTCGCGCTGGGGCGGGACGACCAATACGGAGCTGAAACATCTGATGCTGGCGCATGCCTTCAGTTTTGCCGATGTGGTCTGGTTTCACGTTGGGGAAAATAACCTTCGTTCACGCCGCGCCGTGGAAAAACTTGGCGCGGTCTATACCCATACTGAAACGAAATCGCCGGCGGGTGTGGCGCGCGCCACAGTGTTTTACCGGCTGGATAAAGCTGCCTGGCTGATTCGGCAGTCAGCCTGATTGCTGTGGTGACTATCCAAAACCGCCCCCGCTGGAGAATTAATCTCATCGCTTAATGTTTCACCGGCAGCTAGCATATTCATCAGCTGGATAATATGGAGACTTGCTGATGAATATCAAAGCCGGACGCCCGGCCGCTGCGGCGCAGCAGAACAACACCCGGCAGCATCTGCTGGTGCAGGCGCGGCTGTTATTCTCTGAACTGGGGTATGAGCGTGTCACCACGCGGATGATTGCACAGGCCGCCGGCGTTAATGCCGGCATGATCCGGTATTATTTTGTCGATAAAGCCGGCTTGTTTGAGGCCATGTTACGCGAAACTATCGCGCCTTTGCTGCAACTGGCACAACAGCAGGCGCGGCTGGCCGAGCTGCGCGACCCGGCGGCCATTGTCGCCGCATATTATGCGGTGATGGCACCGCATCCGCTGTTACCCAGCTTAATTTTCCGCGCCCTGCACAATGTGGATTCGGCGGAATACCAGATTGTCAGCCGGGTGTTTGCCGGTTTTGTTCAACAAATGCTGAGTAATCTGGCCGCGGTACTACAGGCGCCAGGACAGCTGCAACCAGGTTTGTTGCCGTTTAATGCAGTGCTGACCTGTTTTGGCCTTGCCGTCTTCCCTTTTGTGCTCCCACCTTTTATGAAACAGGCGCTCGGGCTTCAGCTGACGCCGGAATTTTTGCAGCAACTGGCAACGCACCAACAGCATGTGCTGCGTCATGGTTTGTTACAGACCGCACCCGATGGAGACAGCCATGCGTAACCAGATGTTATTGAGTCTTTGTATTGTGATGGTCGCTTGCCAGCCACAAGAACCGCCGTCGGCCTTTGGCACGCTGGAACGGGAGCGGGTGCTGTTGACGGCACCGGCAACTGAACTGGTCCTGACACAGTCCGCGCAGGAAGGCAGCAAGATTAAAGCCGGTCAGGTATTGTTGCAGCTCGACACCAGACTGCAGCAGTTAAAAGTTGATAAAGCCAGCGCTGAAGTGCAGCGGGCGCAGGCGGCGCTGGACCTGTTGCTGCAGGGCAACAGAGCGGAGCAAATTGCTGCCGCGGCGGCGCGACTGGAACAGGCGAAGCTCAAAGTTGCAGACAGTGAACGCCAGCGCAACAGGGCCAGCCAGTTACGCCAGCAGCGCCTCATCGCGCAGGCTGAACTCGATGCTGCAGAACTAAGCAGCCAGGTGGCACGCGCCCAATATGCTGATACGGCGCAGCAGCTGCAGGAACTGCAGGCCGGCAGCCGGCCGGAACAAGTCAGTCAGGCCCGGTTTACGCTGGAAAGTGCGCAGCAGTCATTGAATGTCGAACGTAAATTGCTGGCAGATTTAACACTGGTCGCGAGCCGTGACGGCGTGCTGGAAGATTTGCCGTACCATATTGGTGAACGGGTACCACAAGGCGCTGTGCTGGCGGTGATCGCTGCCGACAGCGCGCCTTACGCCAGAGTTTATATGCCTGAAACGGCATTGGCACAGTTTAAACCCGGTCAGCAGGTGCAGGTCTATGCGGACGGGCAGCCTCAGCCAGTTTTGGGGACTATACGCAATATTGCCACCGAAGCCAGTTTTACGCCTTATTTTGCGCTGCATCAGGCCGAGCGGGTGCAGCTGATGTATGTCACAGAAATCAGCTTCAGCGCTGATGTCACACTGCCAACCGGGTTGCCGGTGCAACTGCGACTGTCACAAGAGGATGCCAACCATGCTGGCGATTGATGTACAGGGCATGAGCCGGCGTTTTGGGGATTATCTGGCGGTGAATCAGCTGGATTTACAAATCCCCACTGGCTGTATCTATGGTTTTCTTGGCCCTAATGGCTGCGGCAAATCAACCTCAATCCGCATGCTGACCGGCTTATTAACCCCCAGCAGCGGTATGATCAAAGTATTGGGGCTGGAGCTGCCACGTCAGGCGGATCTTTTGCGCCAGCGTATTGGATATATGACGCAGAAGTTTTCGTTGTATGACAATTTAACGGTGCTGGAGAACCTGCAGTTTGTCGCCGGTATTTATCAGTTAACCCGGCGCGAGCGGCCAGCACGCATTCGCCAACTGCTGGAGCTGTATCAGCTGAAAGACAAACAGCAAGTGCGGGCCGGCAGTTTGAGCGGCGGCCAGAAGCAGCGGCTGGCGCTCGCAGCCGCGACCATGCATCAGCCGGCGCTGTTATTTCTCGATGAACCAACCTCAGCGGTCGACCCGGAAAACCGCCGTGAATTCTGGGAGCGGTTGTTTGATTTAAGTGACGCCGGCACCACGATTTTAGTCTCCACCCATTACATGGACGAAGCGGAACGTTGCCACCGCCTGGCGATTTTGGAGCGCGGTGAAAAACGCGCTGACGGCAGCCCGGTGGATTTAATGGCGCAGATGCCGGCCGATGTGTATGAAGTCAGCGGCCACGACTTACGCCAGTTACGCCGCCAGGTGCTGCAGTGGCCACAAATCATGTCAGCGGCGCAGATTGGTCAGTCACTGCGACTGTTAGTTTATAAATCTGCCGGCTGGTCGGTATCCACTTTACGCCAGAAGCTCAGCGCTGTTTATCATTGCGAGCCAGTGCGTCCTTCGCTCGAAGATGTTTTTGTTGTCAATACCGGAGCTGCTTATGCTGAGTCTGTCTCGCATTCACGCGATTTTTCGTAAAGAGATTTGGCAGTTATCCCGTGACCGCATCACTTTTGCCATGATTGTGATGATCCCGCTGGTGCAGCTGATGTTATTTGGCTACGCCATCAACACGGACGTGCGGCAGGTGCCGGCAGCGCTGGTTGATCAAAGTAACAGCAGCGCGGCCCGGCAGCTGGCGGCCGATTTGCAGGCCTCGCAGGCCGTGCGTTTTGTGCCTGGATTTGCTGATCTGCCTAAAGCCAAAACGGCGCTGAGTGCCGGGCAGGTCAACGCCATTTTAGTGATCCCGGCCGACTTCGAACGCCGGCTGGACGAACGCCGGCGCGGTGGCAACAGAGCCATAGCGCAGTGGATCACTGACGGCTCAGATCCAATGCTTGGCAATGCAGTGAATGCACTCAGGCAGATGCCACTGTCGCAGCTTTCACCGCTGCATCGCGAAGCGGCGCTACCACCAAGTGCAATATTTGATGTGGTGAATTTTTATAACCCGGAGCGGCGCACCGCGGTCAATATAGTGCCGGGCCTCATTGCGGTGATCCTGACGATGACGATGATCCTGTTTACCTCTGCCGCCATAGTGCGCGAGCGCGAACAGGGCAATATGGAGTTTTTAATCAATACGCCAATCCGGCCACTGGAGCTGATGCTCGGGAAAATTCTGCCTTATATCGCCATTGGTTTATTACAGGTGGCGATCATTCTGGGCCTCGGCCATGGCCTGTTTGCGGTACCGTTACCTGAGCAATGGCTATCGTTGTGGCTGGTGACTTTGCTGTTTATTCTGGCCAGTCTGACGCTGGGATTATTGATTTCAACCAAAGCGCAGACTCAGCTGCAGGCAATGCAACTGACGGTGTTTATCCTGCTGCCGTCGATTTTATTGTCCGGTTTTATGTTCCCTTATGTGGCGATGCCAAAACCGGCGCAATACATTGCTGAATTATTGCCGGCCACACACTATGTCCGGCTGGTACGGGCAGTGGTGCTGCGTGATGCGCATTGGACTTCACTTCTGAACGATATCATGGTGTTAGCGGCTTTTATTGTGGTGGGCATGACGCTCGCGACTTTGCAATTTCGTAAGCGGTTGGATTAAGTCTGCCGGCGACTGGCAGATTGTCGATGTAAATACTGTGTTGACCGCAAAGCAATTGCCTTGCCGGCCTCGCTGGCTGAGTCTGCTACAGCTGTTCCGAAAAAATCATCAACTAGCAGGCGCAGCGTCAGGGAACACCTTGTCGCAATACAAGGCTGAATCACAACAACAAAAAATATGCGGGAACATGGTTATGCAACGAATGTTAAATAAGGCTGCCGTATCGGTACTGGCTCTGGCGGTATCACAAGTGCTGGCCGCCGATTTGGATGTGGCGAATAAAATCCGCCACGAAGGTCTGTATCAGAGTGAAGTGCTGCATACGCTGGAATATCTGACTGACAATATTGGTCCGCGTTTGACCGCGTCGCCGCAAATGACGACGGCCAACCACTGGACGAAACAGCAGCTGCAAAGCTGGGGCCTGAAGAATGCCCAGTTACACGCCTTTGAATTTGGCCGCGGCTGGAGCTCATCGGCATCCAGCATCGCACTGACAGCGCCAAGAGCGGTGTCTTTGCACGGGATCCCGGTGGCCTGGACGCCCGGCACCAACGGGCCTGTGGCGGGTGAAGTGATGATGTTTGACGTCAACACCGAAGCCGAACTTGCTCAATATGCCGGCAAGTTACGTGGCAAGTATCTGATGATGGGCGAAGATCTGAAAATTGAACCGCCAAATACCATCATTTTTGAACGCCTTGGCAGCGACAAACTGAACAGCTTAAAAGATGCGGATGTTGGGGCGCGCCCGAGTTACGAATCGGCCATGACCAAAGCGCTGCGCGCGAGCCGCAAACAGGCATATCAATTTAACAAAGCGCTGAGTGCCTTTTTAGTCAAAGAGCAGGCGGCCGGTATCATCTACCGCTCCAGCCGTCAGGGCGGTCTGGTGCGGGTGTTTGGCAAATCGCACAAAATCGGCGAAACCTTTGGCGTGCCAGCGATCATTATCGAGCAGGAAGATTATGGTCAGCTGTTACGGATGCTGGACCGCAAAGAGCAACCACAACTGACGCTGGACATCAAAGCGCAGTTCCATGATGACGACAAAAACGCTTATAACACTATTGCCGAAATTCCGGGGACGGATAAAAACGGCGAAGTGGTGATGGTCGGTGCGCACCTGGATTCCTGGCACGCCAGCGATGGCGCTGTGGATAACGGCGCTGGCGTCGCAGTCGCGATGGAAGCTGTGCGCATTCTGGCCAAACTGAACATCAAGCCAAAACGCACGATCCGCATTGCGCTCTGGTCTGGTGAAGAGCAGGGGCTGTATGGCTCACGCGCTTATGTTAACGATTTCCTGGCCAGCCGCCCGGCGCCGACAGATCCTGCTGAAAAAGCCTTGCCGCGTTATTTGTGGTCAAATCCGGGCTGGCCAATTTCGCCCAAAGCCGGTTATGACAAGCTGTCGGTATACCTGAATATGGATAACGGCAGTGGTCGCTTCCGCGGTATCTACACCGAAGGCAACGTGGCAGTGAAACCGATTTTTACCGATTGGTTTGGTCCTTACATGGATTTAAGCAGCGGCACCATATCACCGCGTTCGACCGGCGGCACTGACCATGAATCCTTTGATGACGTTGGTTTGCCGGGCTTCCAGTTTATTCAGGACCCGCTCGATTACAGTACCCGTCTGCATCACACGCATATCGATTCGATTGACCATGTGATTGAAGATGACCTGAAGCAAGCGTCAGTGATCATGGCCGGATTCCTGTATGAAGCGGCGATGGCGGATAAAAAGCTGCCGCGTAAACCGATGCCAACCCCGGCGTCGTCAGTGCAGCAGCAACGGCAGGATTTAGAAAGCCAGAAAGAGCGGCGTAAAGCCGAGCTGGAGGCGAAGAGCACGCTGGAAAGCGGTCAGCTCTGATTCTAAAAAACAAAACCCGGCACGTGCCGGGTTTTGTTTTTGCTCCTTGCTTCCTGCCCTGAGTTCTGCTGCAATGCGTCCAATCATCGCTTGCTAAAGAGCCGAAATGCCATCGTCTGTGCCTGTTTTATTTGACACCCACTGCCACCTGGATTTGCTCGAGCTTGCCACTGATTTGCCGGTATTTCTTGCCGATGCGGTCAAAGCCGGCGTTCGTCGTGTGCTGGTGCCGGCAGTTGAAGCCGCGCGCTGGAATGCTTTGTTGCAGCAACAACAACAAACCACAGCGCTGCAGCTCGACGTTGCGCTCGGTATCCATCCCTGGTGGGCGCAGGGTGCGACTGAGCAACAGCTTGCTGCACTGGCCGGGCTGCTGCAAACCGAACCCGGCGTCTGTGCTGTCGGTGAGATTGGCCTCGATTTTGCGCTCAGTGCTGAAGATGAAGCGGCTACGCAGCAACTGCATCAGTGGCAACAGAGGTTATTCAGCGCACAGTTGGCGTTAGCCGCAAAAGCAGGCAAACCGGTGGTGCTGCATCACCGCAAATCACAGCCGGCGTTACTCGCCGAATTAAAACGTCAGCAGTTTAGTCTTGGCGGTATTTTGCATGCTTTTTCCGGCAGTCAGGCACAGGCTCATGCCTTTTTGGATCAAGGGTTTAAGCTCGGCATTGGCGGCACTATCAGCTATGAACGGGCACAGAAAACCCGCGACACGGTGAAAAAGCTGCCATTAGCTGCGATGGTGCTGGAAACCGACGCGCCAGCGATGCCGCTGGCCGGCTTTCAGGGGCAGGTCAATACTCCGGCGCAGCTCGGCCTGGTGTTTCAGCAGCTGTGTACCCTGCGGTCTGAAGCGCCGGCTGTACTGGCAGAGGCGCTGTGGCAGAACAGCCTCAGCGCTTTAAAGTTAAAGCAGTAGTTGGTGATGTCAGACTTTAGGCGGAATATGATGCGTCTGATGTTCCGGACTATCCATCGCGGCATGATGTAACGCTTTGTTCGACGCCAATTTGTGCGACAGCGCCTGCAATGAGCCGCGCAGCATCAATGCCAGCAATGCGGCAAAAGCCAGCATCCACAGCACTTGCTCCATCAGCTGATGCCAGCTGGAACTTACTGCATCAAAGCTGCTGTATTGTTTCAGGCTGATTTTGATGTAGCCCAGCAACTGCTCGCCCTGATAAATTTCCTGCACCATCGGCAACAAATGGTCTGGTGTTTGCGGCGCATACAACAGCCGGGCGGGTTCACTGCCGGCGGATTCACTGAGGCGCACGCCGTTGGCATCATACACCACCACATCGTGCAGATAAGGATTGGAGGCCATTTGCTGGGTCAGCGCTTTGAGGCCTTCGAGCTGATCGTTTTCAATCAGATACGCACAGGTTTGCGCCAGGGCTTTTAAGGTTTCGCGCATCAGTACGGCGCTTTGTTCGGCAAACAGCTGCTCGCCATGTTTATTACTTTGTTGCCACCATTGCAACAACAGGATAAATCCACACACCGCCAGGATGAATTGGGCGCTGCGCCAGATTTTCGCTGATTTTTTTGGCTTTTTTACTGACATTTGTCCTGATGATCCGCTGACAAGGCCGGAAAAATGCCGGTAGAATGCCACGCAGCCCACTTAAAGTACAGGTACGCCCGTGAGTCGTATGACGTCTGATATTGCAGTTCAACCAGCAGAACAGTTTTTTTCTGAGTTATTTCAACAGCATCCATTCGTGCTTTTGCAGGAGACTGCCGAAGGTTTACAGTTAAGCCCGGTTCTGACAGCAACAACTGCTGGCGCTGTGATACGGATCTGGAGCGCACAGCCGGACATGCTCACGCAGACCAAGCTGCGCCAACTGCTGCAGACGGTGGCCCAGCCAGCGTACGCTTTAATCTGTCAGCCCCATGCAGATTTAGCGCCGGCACTGGAGCTGCAGCTGCAATCACCGCTGGCTACTGAAACCGTCAGCCAATTGCGTGAGCAGGCAGTAGCGCTTGGACTGGAGCTGAATTATCTGACAGCGATGCCAAAACTAACCACTCCAGGCGTGCTGGTGATGGATATGGACAGCACGGCCATCCAGATTGAATGTATTGATGAAATTGCCTTGCTGGCCGGCGTCGGACCGCAAGTGGCTGCAGTGACGGCGGCAGCAATGCGTGGTGAGCTGGATTTTGCCCAAAGCCTGCGCCAGCGGGTGGCAACGTTAAAAGATGCGCCTGAACAAGTGCTGGCGACTGTCCTGGAGCGCTTACCGCTGATGCCAGGGCTCGAAGCGCTGGTAGCAACGTTGCAACAGCATCAGTGGACTGTGGCCATTGCCTCCGGTGGTTTTACCTATTTTACCGCAGCGCTGCAGCAACGGCTGGGGCTCAGTGCGACTTTTGCCAATGTGCTGGAGATTAATGACGGCAAACTAACCGGGCAAGTGCTGGGGGACATTGTCGATGCAAAGGTGAAAGCTCAAGTGGTGCAGCAGCTTGCCGCTGTACGCGCTATTCCCAAGGCTCAGACCGTTGCTATCGGCGATGGCGCTAATGATTTGCCCATGCTCGCTGTCGCGGGATTAGGCGTCGCATTCCATGCCAAACCATTAGTACAGGCCCAGGCGCAATATGCGATCCGGCAGGGTTCTTTACTGCAGTTATTGTATTTATTCGATTGTACTGACAGCATCGCATGAAACATCAGCAGCATTCAGTCTACGTAGATCAAGGCGCTTATCAGCTGCATCTCAAAGCGCTGGTACCGCATCATGTCAGTGCGTCGCCGGTGCTGATGTTACACGGGGCTATTGAGAATGGCCGGATTTTTTACAGCAGCTCGGGCAAGGGGCTGGGGTGTTTTCTTGCCGATGACGGTTTTAGTGTTTACAGCGCCGATTTTGCCGGCCGCGGCCTGTCAAAGCCTCATGTCAGCAGTGGTTTTGACCAAAACCAGCATCAGCTGATTTGCCGGGATATTCCGGCTTTGCTGAATGATGTTTTTTTGCGTCATCAGCAAAAAATCAGCATTGTCTGCCACAGTTGGGGTGGGGTAGTCGCGCTGGCGGCTTTGGCGCGCCAGCCTGAGCTACTGGACAAGGTGCGGGCCATCGTCTGCTTTGGCAGCAAAAGACGCATCAGCGTGCGCTCCTGGCAAAAAACTTTGCAGGTGGATTGGGTCTGGAACAAACTTTGCCCCTGGTTAGCGCAAAAACGAGGTTTTCTGCCGGCAAAGCAGTGGAAGCTTGGCGCTGATGATGAACCGCTGCAGTTTTTACGCGATACCATCCATTGGATTAAGCATCACCATTTTGTTGACCCGACCGATGGCTTTGATTACAGCGCGGCAGCGCAGCAGCTGCACTGGCCACCCGCCTGGTTTTTTGCGGCGGTCAATGACAAAGTGTTGGGGCATGCCAAGGATGTCAAACTGCTGATGCAGGAAACCGGTCTTGCCGGCGCGCAGTTCCGTTTGCTCGGCAAAGCACAGGGCGATGCGTTGAATTATGACCATATTTCGATGCTGACGGCGGCGCAGGCTAAAAGCGGGCATTTCCGTGACCTGGCAGATTGGCTAAAAAAGCTGGATTAAACCATGCCGCTTTGTTCCAGCTGCTGGACAAAATTGCGGCGTTTTTGCTGTTGTAACTGAATTTGTTCGGTTGGGATACTAAAACGCAGCAAAATCTCGTCGCTGATATCAATAACATCACCAACGCCGACCACACTCCATAACTCTTCTTCCAGCACTTTGGCTTTGTGAATGGCGTAGACGCTGATGTAACTCAGTTCTTTATTGATATGTTCGGTGTCTGGCCGACCTGTGCGCGACAAGTGAATGCGAAAGGCAAATAGCAGGTCGTTTGCTAAAGCATCCTGAATAAAAAAGTGTTTGGCCTGCGTCGTTTTTAAATCAAAGTCAAACTCGGTGACAAAACTTTGTTCCATTTTCAGCTGATTTTGCCGGTAGCGGATAAACACTTCATAGGTGCGTGGCGGGTCTTGTCGCTTCATGCCTTTGAGCTGATTGGCAAAATGCAGATTAGTCGCGCTGTTTTTTAATAGCGGCTGTAAGTTCGGTTTGTTTTTATCCTCGGCCAAAACGCCGAGCAGCCGGTGCAGGTTATTCGGCTCAGCACCTTGCCCCAGCACGTTCAGGTCATAACGAATGCCGTGACGGTGCATAAAAAACGGGAAACTGTTCAGCGCTTTGACATACATGTTCCGCAGCGCCTGGCCAAGTCCGGCAAATTTCGGCGTCTCTTCCGCCATCGTCAGTTTGGCTCTGTTGTTTTTAATAAGTTGCTCGAAAAACAACCGCCCCTGATGTGGCGCGTCCTGCTCCAGAATACGTAGATTCATGATCAGCTGATTTTTGCTAACCGCCATCACTTCGTATTCCAGATCCTGCAAACCATATTTACTGGAGATTTTCTGCATATCCGGCAGCGCCAGCTGCACCTTGTCACCTTTTTGATAAGCGACTTGTTCGTGGCTTTCAATCTGCAATCCCCGTGACGAAAAATCCCGGGTATGCGCTTCGATATATTGCTGGTTATTGATTTTCAGCAAGACGCGGGTTTTATATAAAAACCGCCCTTCAGCCCGCAGGTTGACATATTGTACAGCGACTGCTTCGAGTGGCGGCAGTTCGTCCACTTTGGCATGGCCAAAGATTTTCAGCTGGCTGAGCAGTGTCTCATCGAAGCTGATTTGCTGATACAACAGATTACTTTCGTTGTGATTAATTTCGGTCAGTGCCGCAACATAACGGAAGTCCTGAATAAACTGCTGCACTATCGGCGAGGGTGGCTGATTGAGTTTCTGGATCTCCTGATCAGCCGTATCCGGCAAGGACAGCAGAATGTGGGAATCCTGCGGATGCGTACGATGCACCACCAGATGGAACACGCGCCAGCTTGGCTTTTGTGCGCCAAAACCAAAAAATACACTTTGCAGTTGTGGTTGCTGCGCCAGTTCATCGGCAGTGGCGGAGTAAAAATACAGTTTGCCTTTGGCGGCGTGAGTAAAACAATACAGGATGGTAGAGCGCTCTGCCGGCGCTTTTTGCAGGCAGGCTTTTAGCCGTTTGCCAGCCAATATCTGCATCAGCACCGATTGTTGCCGTTCATCCTGAAAATACTGCACATGCTGGCGGTTATTTTCGGTCGTCAGCGCACAGACTGGCACTGGCAGGCCGTCGCGCACGGCGATAAATACAGGCAATGACGCTATCCTTGGCAGGTAAAACTGCTCGTAACCTTTGACAATCACCGCATCGAGGGTGTTATCCAGATTAACCTTATAACGACGTTTATTGCCGTGGATAAATTGCTTCAGAAAGTCAGTAAAACCACGCTCGTCGGCCAGCGGTAAGCGTTTAACCCGCACATACTGTGAACGGTCGACCACTTCACTGTCGATCACCTGATAGGGGATGCCCTGGGACAGGCCTAAGGCAAACTCTTGCTCTAAACCAGTGAAATGCAGGGCAATTTTTTGCCCACTTTGCAATCTTCTGCTGCCTGGTACTTTTAACTTACTGCCAGAAACCGACAGGTCAACAGTGCTGGCCTGAAAGGTCTCGCCGTCGTCGAGTTCTACTTCAATATCAATAGTAAAATTCATCCGCTCTTCGCCGCGGCTGCAATAACTGGCGAACTGTACGATGCGTGGTCCGGTTTTATCTTGCTCAGGTTCGGCATCCGCTGGCGTGTCTTTGTTGACAAGCGGGTCACCGGCGATCACGGCCTGCAGCCTTTGTTCGGTTTCCTGTTTGTGACGCACCCGATAATTGTTGTCGGTATTCATCACTTCTTCGTACAGGCCGAGCGTGTACTGGCCATAACGCTTGATGCCGCGTTCAAAAGCTTTGACTGCGGTGTCGTCCATATAATGGGTTTTACCGCCATGCTCAAAAGGCCGGACTTCGCCGTCAACACGGCCACGCAAATCGATATAGTAATTACAGGGCTGGCCGAGACGTTTTAATTCCATCTTCAGCAGGAACTGTTTGGGCTTGGGGATCTCCTGCGTCAAAATAGTAAAAACCTCACTGAATTCATTGGTATTCAGTAAGGGTTTTAACCGCTCTATGATGCCCAGATACGGGAGGAGATCCGGTGTTGTCATTCTGTCCTGTATAGCCGCTTCACTGCAGCGGCATGTGATAATATCGATACAATAAAAGCAATTATTATGCCTATCAATAATTTTGAGGCCAAAAATGGCAAAAACCAAGACCGCCTACGTCTGTAACGATTGTGGAGCAGATTTTGTGCGCTGGCAGGGGCAATGCACCGAATGCGGCGCCTGGAATACTATCAGTGAAGT
Organism: uncultured Chromatiaceae bacterium; assembly: GCA_946481195.1. The sequence goes on along the minus strand of CAMLNG010000015.1, from coordinate 5,155 downwards.
CAGAATGGCCGCGCCAGCGAAAGGCGGCCGCAATGTGGCCGGCGGTTATGCCGGCGCCACTGCCGCAAAAATCATCCGGCTTGATCAGGTTGATTTGCAGGAAGTGCCGCGTTTCAGCTCAGGGTTTATTGAATTTGACCGGGTGCTGGGTGGTGGCATTGTGCCCGGTTCTGCCATTCTGATTGGCGGACATCCGGGCGCCGGTAAAAGTACATTGTTATTGCAAATCATGTGTTTTCTGGCGGCGCAGGGGCCGGCACTTTATGTCACTGGTGAAGAGTCGCTGCAGCAAGTGGCGATGCGGGCCAACCGACTGGGCTTACCTATGCATCAGTTGCAGATGTTGGCCGAAACCCAGGTTGAAACCATCTGTGATCTGGCTTTAACTGTCAAACCCCGCATTATGGTCATCGACTCGATCCAGGTGATGCAGATGGCAGATATCCAGTCTGCGCCTGGCAGTGTGTCGCAAGTACGTGAAAGTGCGGCTTATCTGACCCGCTTTGCCAAACAGCAGAATATTGCTGTCATTATGGTTGGCCACGTCACCAAAGATGGCTCTCTAGCCGGGCCAAAAGTCCTTGAACACTGCATCGACTGCTCGGTGATGTTCGACGGCGACAGCGATAGCCGCTATCGCACCTTGCGGGGCAACAAAAACCGCTTTGGCGCTGTGAATGAACTGGGGGTTTTTGCCATGACCGGTCAGGGCATGAAAGAAGTGAAAAACCCATCGGCGATTTTTTTAAACCGCGGTAAAGAAGAAGCACCGGGGTCGCTGGTGATGGTGTTATGGGAAGGGACCCGGCCATTACTGGTGGAAATTCAGGGGCTGGTGGATTATTCGCCGCTGAATAATCCGCGCCGGGTTGCGGTTGGGATGGAGCAAAACCGGCTGTCGATGCTGTTGGCCGTAATGCACCGCCATGCCGGGATCCAGATGGCTGACCAGGATGTTTTTGTCAACGTGGTCGGTGGTGTGCGGGTTGGTGAAACCGGCGCTGATTTAGCCACTTTGCTGGCGCTGGTGTCGAGCTTTCGCAATAAACCATTGCCAATGGATTTGGTGGTGTTTGGTGAAGTCGGCTTATCCGGTGAGATCCGGCCTGTGCCAAGCGGTCAGGAACGGCTGCGTGAAGCGGCCAAACATGGTTTTCGCCGCGCTATAGTGCCGTACAGTAATGTGCCAAAAGAAATGCCGGAAGGCATGCAGGTGATCGGCGTCAGTAAACTCAGCGAGGCACTGGAAGCACTCTGATCTGGTGTTTGTAGCAAGATAGCAAAAAGGCCACTTGTGTGGCCTTTTCATCGATGTTTTGTTTAGCTCTGCTGGTCTGGGAAGTTCAGTTGCAGCACAGCTTTGGCGTCGTCGCGCAGTTTAGTCAGACCTAATTCATCATAACTTTTTACCATCAGCGCTAAGGCCTGCGGCACTAATGGCGAGTCGCGATAAGTTTCCAGCACATACCGGGCACGGTTGGCTGCAGCCAGATGGGCGCCACGGCGGCTGTAATAATCCGCGATTAACAGCTCATGACGCACCAGCTTCTCTTTGATGATGATCATCTGAGTCTTGGCTGCAGCGGCGTATTTACTGTTCGGATAGTTGTTGGTCAGGATTTTAAAATCATCAAAAGCCTGCTTGGTGCTGGCGATGTCGCGGTCGGCTCGGTCAACACCGAAAAACTCCTGAAAGGAATTTTCATCGGATTGCAGATTGCTGACACCACGCATGTAATAGACATAATCCAGGTCCGGGTGGTTTGGATTCAACCGGATAAAACGGTCAATACTGGCCAGTGACTGTTTAATGTCGCCAGACTGGTTATAAGCGAAAATCAGATCCAGCTGCACCTGGCGGGCCATAGGGCCAAACGGATAACGGCTTTCCATACCTTTGAGCAGTTCGATTGCGCGGCTGTAAAGGCCTGAATCTAATACAGCTTTAGCTTCGTTATAGGATTGTTGGGCGGTTTGATTGGTGTTAACCAGTTCTTCGGCTGGCTTGTTACCGGCGCAGCCGGCAAGCAGTGCAGCGACTGCTAAAACTGAGAAAAATTTCACTTTCATTAAAAAACCCACTCAGACTGCAGCCTTTAGCTGTCTAGTCCTGCATAAAATCGTTAAAATAGGCAGAATATTTTCGATTCTACCAAAGAGCGTGCAGCGATGCACAGAGGATAACCGGTTCCGACATGACAAAACAGATAAAACTTACAGAAACAGTACCTGATCATCTTTACGGTAAACGCTTGGATCAGGTTCTGGCCGAAATGTTCCCTGATTATTCGCGTTCGCGGATAAAAGAGTGGATTTTGGCCGGCTGGGTCAACGTCAATAACCGCCTGTGTGACACGCCGCGGGAAAAACTGCTCGGCGGTGAACACATCGAAATCAATGCGCAAATCGAAGAAGACGAACGTTTTGAAGCAGAGCCGATCGAGCTTAACATCGTCTACGAAGACGAACATATTCTGGTTATCAATAAACCGGCCGGTTTAGTGGTGCACCCGGGCGCGGGCAATCACGATGGTACTTTGCTCAACGCATTGTTGCACCATTGTCCCGGCATCGCCGAAGTGCCGCGTGCCGGCATTATTCACCGTCTCGACAAAGATACCACAGGCCTGATGGTGGTTGCGAAAACCATTCCGGCCCAGACTCATCTGGTTGAGATGATGCAAAACCGTGAAATCACCCGGGAATATGAAGCCATAGTTCACGGCGCCATGACGGCAGGCGGTATGGTGGATGAGCCGATTGGCCGTCACCCGACTAAACGCACCCATATGGCGGTCACGTCCAGTGGTAAACCTGCTGTAACGCATTACCGCGTCATGGAAAAATTCCGTAATCACACGCGGTTACGCTTGCGGCTGGAAACCGGCCGGACCCACCAAATCCGTGTACATATGACCTATATCAACTACCCGCTGGTGGGGGATCCGGTCTATGCCGGCCGGCCACGGCCACCGCGTAAAGCCGATGAAGCTTTGTTAGAAGTGCTGCGTGGTTTCCGCCGCCAGGCCTTACATGCTGCTATGTTGCGATTTGCCCACCCCATCACGCTGGAATTACTGGAATGGCATGCGCCGGTGCCGGACGATATGGTCGCGCTGACACTGGCTCTGCGCCATGACACCCAGTTGCATGGCATGGACAACAGCTGATGCAGCATGCAACGGCAGTTGATTTTCTGTTGCCGGACTGGCCGGCGCCTGCCAACGTCCGCGCACTGTCAACCAGCCGTGGTCTGGCGCAGCAGCCGCCTTTTGGTGGTTCAGCCGGTGTTTATGCCGGCTTAAATCTCGGCACTCATGTCGGCGATAAGCCCGAAGTGGTGGCGGCAAATCGTCAGCTGTTGCAGCAATATTGTGGTTTAAAGCAAAACCCGGCCTGGCTCAATCAAGTCCATGGCACCAAAGTGCTGGATTTAGACAGCTGGCAGGGCGAGCTGACCGATGCCGATGCCAGCGTCACCAGCACCGCAGGTCTTGCTGCCGTGGTGATGACGGCAGATTGTCTGCCGGTGCTGTACTGTGACAAAGCCGGTAATAAAGTCGCCGCAGCCCATGCCGGCTGGCGGGGCTTATGTGACGGTGTACTGGAAGCGACACTGAAGCATTTCCCTGAGCCTTCAACAGTGTTGGTCTGGTTAGGGCCGGCCATTGGGCCGCTGAACTTTGAAGTCGGCAGCGAAGTGCGTGCCGCTTTTCTTGCACATTCGCCCGAGGCTGCTGCCGCTTTTGTTCCATCCAGCCATGCTAACAAATACCTCGCCGATATTTATCTATTGGCCCGGCAACGCTTACAAACCGCCGGGGTTACAGCGATTTATGGTGGCGATTATTGCACTGTGGCCGACCCTCAGCGGTTCTTCTCCTATCGTCGTGATGGCCAAACCGGCCGGCAAGCCAGTTTGATCTGGTTAAGCGCACAGTCCTGAGCGCAGCAAGCGAGACAAACCCCTCCAGTTTTTTGACATAAGTCAAATTTTTGACGGCTTGCGCTTGAAAAAGCAGCAGCACTTCCCCATCTATGCCATAACAATGTTTTCAGATGGGAGTTCACCATGCGTTTAGACCGCTTTACCAGCAAGTTTCAGGAGGCCATCGCCACTGCACAGTCACTGGCGCTTGGCCGCGACCATCAATTTATTGAACCTGTGCATCTGATGCATGCCTTGCTGAATCAGGAAGGTGGCACTGTCCGTGACCTGCTTAGCAAAGTTGGCGTTAATTTGCATGATCTGCGCTCAAAAATCTCCCAGTCTATTGAGCGGTTGCCAAAAGTTGAAGGCAGCGAGGGCAATCTTCAGCTTTCAAATAGCATGATTAACTTGCTGAATTTATGTGACAAACTGGCGCAAAAGCGCAAAGACCAGTTTATCTCCAGCGAGCTTTTTGTGCTGGCGGCCTGTGATGACAAAGCTGAATTAGGCGCGCTGCTGAAAAGTCTCGGCGTCAGTAAAGACGCAGTAGAAAAAGCGATAGAGCAACTTCGTGCCGGCCAGAATGTCGATGACCCGAATGCCGAAGACACCCGGCAGGCGCTGAATAAATACACCATCGACCTGACAGCAAGGGCAGAGGCCGGCAAGTTAGATCCGGTGATTGGCCGCGATGAAGAGATCCGCCGTTGTATTCAGGTGCTACAACGCCGCACCAAAAACAACCCGGTGCTGATTGGCGAACCAGGCGTTGGTAAAACGGCCATCGTTGAAGGCTTAGCGCTGCGTATCATCAACAAAGAAGTACCGGAAGGCTTAAAAGATAAACGCGTATTGTCATTGGATTTAGGTGCGTTGCTCGCTGGCGCTAAATATCGTGGCGAATTTGAAGAGCGGTTAAAAGCCGTACTGAATGAACTGGCAAAAGAAGAAGGCCGGGTCATCCTGTTTATCGACGAAATTCATACTATGGTCGGCGCCGGTAAAGCTGACGGCGCGATGGACGCCGGCAATATGTTAAAGCCAGCGCTTGCCCGTGGTGAACTGCATTGTTTGGGCGCAACCACGCTCGATGAGTATCGCAAATATATTGAAAAAGATGCTGCACTCGAGCGGCGTTTCCAGAAGGTGTTAGTGGAGGAGCCTTCTGTTGAAGATACCATCGCCATTTTACGTGGCCTGAAAGAACGTTATGAACTGCACCAT
>CAMLNG010000014.1 GCA_946481195.1 uncultured Chromatiaceae bacterium | reverse complement strand
AAATCATGCCGGTGATGGACGCCGAATTTGTCGAGGACAACTATATCCGTGTGTATCAGGATATCCGCGGCCTGCACAATTCAGAAGGCGACTATGTCACCAACCGGCCATTAAGTGGGCCGCTGAATAACACTGGCATTGATGAGTCGACAGACGCTTACGACACCATCGACTGGCTGGTGAAGAACCTGCCGGAAAACAACGGCAATGTGGGTATTGTCGGCTCGTCGTATCTGGGGTTTACCGCGCTGATGGCGGAGATTAACCCACATCCGGCGCTCAAAGCTGCAGTGCCACAGAGCCCGATGGTGGATGGCTGGATGGGCGATGACTGGTTTCATTATGGCGCCTTTCGCAATAACAGCTTAAGTTATGCCGTGTCTCAAAGTACGGCCAACGCGGAAGGCCACGCCGCGATGGGCGTGGCTGATGATTACAGCCGTTATCTTGAGGCCGGCTCTACTGCCGATTTCGCCAGGCTCTGGGGTTTTGAGCAGTATCCTTTTGTGCAAAAACTGATGCAAAACCCGGCTTATACCGAGTTCTGGTCACTGCAGGCAGTGGACCAGCTGATGGCCAGCCGCAAGCTGACAGTGCCAACCATGCTGGTCGTTGGCCAGTGGGATCAGGAAGATTCGTATGGCGCGCCTGCAGTATACAAAGCGCTGGAAGCGCAGGATAAAGACAACAAGTTGTTGTCACTGGTGATTGGCCCCTGGCGTCATTCCGGCGTGAATCATTACGGTTATAAGTTAGGCGCATTGAATTTCCGCGGTGATACTGCGCAGGAATTCCGGGTGAACTATATGAAACCGTTTTTTGATCATCACCTTAAAGGCGCACCGGACCCGAAAACACCGCCGGTACTAACGTATGCCACAGGTGCCAATCAATGGCAGGTCAGCCAGCGATGGCCGGCCGGTACGGATAAAAAACTGTACCTGAGCGCAAATAATAGCCTGTCATTTGCGCCGCCGGCCAAAGGTGCTGCTGGTAAAGATGACTATGTATCAGACCCGGCTAAACCAGTGCCTTTTGTCCCCAGACCCATCAATATGGACGATGCCCGCCAGTGGAAACCCTGGTTAGTGCAAGACCAGCGTTTTGCGTCAAGCCGGCCAGACGTATTGGTGTATCAGACGGACGTGCTGGATAAGCCACTGCAAATCATGGGGCAACCGCTGGTCGATTTGTTTGCCGCAACCACAGGAACCGACGGCGATTTTGTCGTGAAGCTGATTGATGTGTACCCCAACACCAGCACTGGTGGTTTAGTCCAGGGCGCTTTGGAAGAGAGCCTGGCCGGTTTTGAAATGCCGGTCGGTATTGAAATTTTCCGCGGCCGTTACGCCAAAAGTTTCGCCAAACCCGAACCGCTAAAACCAGGGGCTGTGACCAACTTTAAGTTCGGCCTGCCACATGTGAACCACGTGTTTTTGCCGGGACATAAAATCATGGTGCAAATCCAATCAAGTCTGTTCCCGCTGTATGACCGCAATCCGCAAACCTATGTGGATAACATTTTTTATGCAAAAAAAGCGGATTACCAGAAAGCGACAGTCAGCGTGTATCACACTGCATCAGCGCCTTCAGCGATTAGTTTACCGGTGGTTAGTCAGTAGGTGTTGCGATAAAGCATAAACCAGCGCGAGGTACTGGTTTATGTGCGCGTTATGCCAATAGTGGCGAACAGAAATGGATAACCCTCAGAAAAAAATGCCCGCAGTCTCTTGTTCCTGCGGGCATTTTTACTTGAGTCGAGCGACTACTGACAGATGTTTTACCGCACAAACTGCCGGCGAGCCATTGCCATAACCAACAAAATTGCACTGAAAATGAACGCAAAATTTCCACCAGATTTAGATTCAACTGGTTTGTTTTCAATTGGTTTTGGTTTGCCCTTTACCTGAATAGTCACGGACTGACTCTCTGAGGTCGCAAACTTATCTTTGACCTGATAACTAAAACTGATTTGCTGATCAGTATCGCCGGACGGTGTATACACAAAAAGACCGGTTTTAGCATCAAGGGTCAAAGTACCAGCGGCAGGTTGGCTGGCAAGACTATAGCTCAGTTCATCATTATCATCATCCGTGCCTTTTAAGGCACCATTCACGGGCGTTTCAAAGGATGTGACATAACTCACCGGGCTTGCTTTTGGTGTCGTGTTAGTTAACGAGATCACGACATTTTTGGTTTCAGATGTCGCCAGCGTATCTTTGGCGTGGAAACTGAAACTCACCGGACTGAGCGTGGAGGAGGAAGGGGTGTACAACACGTTCCCTGTCGTACCATCCATCTGCACTGTACCTTGCTCCGGCTGGCTTAAAACATAAAACTTAAGGGTTTCACCATCATCATCTTTCGCAGGTAACTTAAAGTTCACAGCCTTATTCCAGTGTGTGCTGATATTCAGATTACTCGCTATAGGAGCCTGATTCGTAACATCAATGGTCAAACTGGCTGGTTCTGAAAACGCAGTGCCCTTTACAGCATAAAAGCTGATACTTTCTTTGCCGAGATTACCCGACGGCAGATAACTAAAAGTACCGGCCTTACGGTCATCGACATTAAACTTACCTAATTGCGGCGTGCCTTTTAACACAAAATAATCAGCATCGCCGTCCACTTTTAAAGTACCTGTGATGGTTTTCAGTACATGCGTCGTTAAAGTGACCGGAGCCGGTGTCGGTAAGACCTGCTGCACGCCAGACTGTAACACTGACACTTTACTGCCCGGTACTATATAAAAATCCTTCTGCTGATGTCTTACCACCACTGGCGCGGCACTGATGTCGCCACCGACATAGTGGCGAAACATTTCTTCCTTCGTGTCCAGATTATATTCAACAATTTCACCGGAGCAGCCGTAAACCAAACGCGCGGGGCCAGCAGTACTGAGACCTTTGACTGAATAATCGCATAATTTGGCAATATTTGTGGTAGTGCCGGAGTCATTAATCCGAACCAGCTGGTTGTTGTCAGTGACAGCAAATAAAGCCGGCTCCCCTTGCATAGTGGCGGCGGTCAACCCTGACAGGTTTGTTTGCGTCCCAATTTTCTTGATAGCATTCGTGGTGAAACTATATTGATAGAGTGCGCCATCTTGCAGGCCAAACACTTCATCTTGCCGGCCTGTAAAACTAAAGGACGTCAAAGAATGCATCCCATTCCAGCTGAAATCGATCACTGGTGAGGTTTTCAGCTTTTTGCCGTCGATGGAGCTGTGTGCTGTCAGCACCGTGCCGACTGAACCTGTGTGCTGCGCACCGGTACTAAAAATAATTTCGTCAAGACCATCGCTGTTCACATCCGCGACAGCCATACCGCTGATTTTGTCACCATCGCCTAAAGTTTGCTTTGCTTTAAGGCTGCCATCTTTGCCGTTATATAACCACATGGTCGCGGTATAAATTTCTGATGCACCAACGGCAATATCTGTTTTGCCGTCTTTGTCAAAATCGCCGGCACGGAACTGAATGGTCCGGCTCCAGTTATTTGGTGCAGCGCTAATCTGCCAAAGCATTTTTTTGCTCGTCAAATCATAAGCCAGCATTTGGGCTCCGCTGTAGCCACTGCTGCTGGACGGTGTTGCATACAATGCGTCTAAATCGCCGTCATTATCCACATCTGCCAGCTGGACAGCCTGTGCTGGGAAATCAAGCGATGGACTGGTCCATTTCGCCGCCCGGGTCTTCACGTCATGGATATAGTAGTAATCACCACCACTGGAGGAGTAGCCACCGCCCCAACCAATATCCAGTGATTTGTCATTGTCTAAGTCGGCGACGATAATCCCGGTCACGCCATGATTCGGATTGCCGATAGTCCAGAATGTTTCAGTGGTTTGCATATTAAACGCATGGAGCGCACCCCACTGACCATCACCATATACCACGTCGGTCTTACCGTCCTGATCAGCATCGGCCAGAACGAACGTGGAGATATCAAGACTGGTAGATTTAGTCCAGATCAAACTATCGAGATTCAGATCCAATGCAGCAATGCGGTACCAGCCATAAGAGATGATCAGGTCATCCAACCCGTCTGAATTGACGTCAATTTTTTTGGCTTGAGAACCCAAAGCGGTACTGAGTTTTTTCTCTAACTTAGCGGTGTTATTCTCAAGCCGGTAAATACTGCCATCCTGTAATACCAGTTCAGATTTAGCTTTTGCAGTGAAACTACCCGCGGCGACAAATTTACTGTTTAATCCGGAGAGGCTGGTAAGCAGTTTCATCGCAGCAGGGTCATATACTTTTACCGCGCCACTATTGTTACGCACTAACAGTTCTGGCGTGTTCAGCCCATTCAGCTCTGCCAGTATCAGGCTGTCAGCACCTTGGACAGTCTCGATGGCTTCAATTTGCCGGGTCACAAGATTTAATTTAAACACGCTGTTGCCACTGATGAAAAACAGGTAGTCGTTATCCGTACCGGCATCATGGAATTGCACCAGACTATGCATCCCAATTGGAAAATTTAGTTGGGTGATTGGCGTGAATTGTTTATTCCGATACTCCACAACGCTGATACTTGTCGGTCCCGCCAGCACCAGTTCTGTAATGCCATCGCCGTTGTAATCACCGCTAAAGGCACCATTAAAACCAATGCCATCGCCCAAATCAAAGAGCTCAAGTACTGAGCTCAGTTTGCTTTCAGTTGCAGATTGGAAGTCTGACTCAATGAGCGTTTTTTCAGCAGAGGAAATAGGGAATGATGCAGTCGCTAAGCCCGTTGGCATATCCCTGCCAGTAAAATAGTCCTCAGGATAATTGATTTTCTCAGCGTGACTGAGGATTGGATCTTTAAATTGATTTTGCAATTCAGTTTGTTGTACGGCATGAGATTTCATGCAAAGCAGACTCAATACCAGCAACGAGAGTGGGAATGATTTCATCCTGAGGTATATCCTTTTTAGGCAATAAAAAATCCGGCCATTGCCGGACTCTTTAGAAATGTTACCCACAAAAACTATTTGGGTAAATTATTTTGTTTATTGTTTGTGTCTATGTAAATTTCCAATTGCTTCAAGATGAATTTTGCCTGTAGCGTTGATGAATTTCGGTAACTCAGCGGCTTGAACCCGGGGTAATTCTATGGCGGCAGAGTAGTGCTGGTTTACCGCTATTTGTGTGGTCCTATAGCAGTAGCGCAGAACAAAAGCCAAAACCGGTTTTCTAATAGTTCAGGGACGGCCTGTTTTGACGGCAGAATACTGCGTTATCGGGTTAGCTCTGCAGTGTTGACCAGACCCTGTTGCCACAAACGCGGGATTTTAGAGCTTTTAAGTTGCTGATTGTCATAGGAAGAAAGCAATACGACACTGCACACCAGTGCGGCCAGACTGAGTATCCACTTTTGTCTGTTTGAGACAGAACTGGTCCCGCTTTGAGGTTGATAAAATGCGATTAAACAGACCAGCATCAATTGAGTCAACGGCATAACAATGACGCCCGATACCTGGGCATAGAACAGTGCCGACAGGATGGCCATTAACACAATTGTGTTCGCTGGTGGGTGATCTGAACTGCGTAGTTTTTTCAGCGCAGTGATCAGTAAATAGCAGATCCACAGCAGCAGAGTGGCAAATCCGATAAAACCGTATTCATACAGAATTTGCAAAGACGCATTGTGCGGATGGGCGTTTGCTAAAGGTTTGCCGTCATCCCAGGCAAAACTCATCGGGCCGTGCCCCAGCCAAAAGTATTCGGGGATACGGTTAAGCGTGTAAAGCCACAATTCGGAACGACCCGAACTACCGGTTCTTAAACGTAAATTGGTATCGCCAATCATCCAATAGGGAAAAGCGACAACAAACACCGCCCAACAAATCAGTCCCAGCAACATCGACCGGAAGAAAGCCCGCAAGAATAGAGTGCGGTCAACCGGTGTGGTGAACCAGCTTACCAAGCCCACTGCTAACAATAGAGATAAGCAGGCCCCTCGGGCTTCTGTCTGCAAAAGCACCATCCAATGGCCGGCCATTAACAACATAGACAACTGCTGAAAATGCCGCAGATGGCTTTGTAAAAAAGGCAGAAACAGCAAAGGCAGTAACATAACCTGTAACTGGTTTAAGATGCGTGGATTGTCAAAACCAGAAATCAGGCTAAATATGCTGGGCTTCGTTGCGTCTAGCAGATGTTGCGAAAGCTTCAGTGAAAACTGTAATAACAGAATCAGTGAAAACAGGACTGTAAACCAATAGACCGCGCGAAACACAGATTGTTTTGACAGTGTGCTACAGCAAATATTGCAAATAAAAAATGCCAGCACCAGTAAACCAATATTGGCCAGCTCCACAAAGCTCCAATAAGGATAGGCACTGGTCAGCGCAGATACAAAACCAACAAAAGTGAATATCAGCAACGCTATCACAGACTCTACAGATAACGCGGTGCTGCGCAATTGGCGTGCTGAGCTCAGGATAAAGGCCGAGCAGGCAATCACTGAGATCACAAGTAATCGTTTAAAGTCAAACAGACTTCCAACTTCTATGATACGGGCAATGCTGGAAGCAAACAGGGTTCCGGCTAAAAAAACGGCGGCGTAAAGCGCTAAAGATATACCTGCAAAAGACTTCGAAAACAAACTCCGGCTCCGGAAATTAAACAGAGGTATCAGGTGATGGAAATGCCAGGTTGTCCATGGCACTCGGCTTCGCACCGATGATGTGTTCTATGCGCTAATGAGCGCGCGGATTATACCTATTACCTAACCTTATGTAAAAAAAATGTTTTATTACAGTGTGTCTACAGGCTGTGATGTCAAATATCGCCGGTTGTTAACCCCGGTCCAGTGGCAAAAATTCGGTAGCTGACCCTTTCAACAGTCAGTTGCTGCAACAGCCACAGCAATTGCGCTGGGAGGCTGTTGCGGCATGAACGGCGGGATTTGTCTCTGAAATCACTAAAAATCGGCTGAAATTTGGTTTTAATCAAAAAATATGATTAGGTCGACTGATTTAAGTCAGTTTCCTAAATCTTATTTCGCGACTACCTTTAATCCATCTTAATCAGAGCAGCATGCTGCTTTGTTATTCCACCCGCGAATTGAACCACAAAGAAGGAACCCTCAAATGGACAGTAATAAAACCACAGGCGGCAAATGCCCGGTGATGCATGGCGCCAACACCACAGCATCCAATGCCACGATGAACTGGTGGCCCAATGCACTGAACCTCGACATCCTGCATCAGCACGACAGCAAAACCAATCCGATGGACCCGGGCTTTAACTATGCCGAAGCCTTTAAGACGCTCGACTTAGATGCCGTCAAAACCGATTTAAAAGCCTTGATGACTGACTCACAAGATTGGTGGCCAGCAGATTGGGGCCATTATGGTGGCCTGATGATCAGGATGGCCTGGCACTCAGCCGGCACTTATCGTATTGCCGATGGTCGCGGCGGTGGTGGTACTGGCAGTCAACGTTTTGCGCCACTGAACAGCTGGCCGGATAACGGCAATCTCGACAAAGCCCGGCGTTTGCTGTGGCCAATCAAACGCAAATACGGTAATAAAATTTCCTGGGCGGATTTAATGATTTTGGCCGGTAATATGGCGTATGAATCCATGGGCCTGAAAACCTTCGGTTTTGCCGGCGGCCGCGAAGACATCTGGCATCCGGAGAAAGACATTTACTGGGGCTCGGAAAAACAATGGCTGCAAAAGTCCGGCGGTGAGGGTAGCCGTTACAGTGGTGAACGCGATTTGGACAATCCGCTGGCGGCTGTAATGATGGGGCTGATTTATGTCAACCCGGAAGGGGTGGACGGGAACCCGGACCCGTTGAAAACAGCGCAGGATATGCGCGTCACTTTTGCCCGCATGGCGATGGACGATGAAGAAACAGTCGCGCTGACCGCTGGTGGCCACACTGTGGGTAAGGCGCATGGTAACGGCAATGCAGAGCATCTCGGACCTGCGCCGGAAGGTGAAGATGTGCACGCACAGGGCTTTGGCTGGCTGAACGGGAAAGGCCGGGGTATCGGCCGTGACACAGTGACCAGCGGTATCGAAGGTGCCTGGACCACCCACCCGACACAATGGGATAACGATTATTTCCGCTTGTTATTCAGTTACGACTGGGCCTTAACCAAAAGCCCGGCCGGCGCCTGGCAGTGGGAGCCGGTAAATATTAAAGAAGAGGATAAACCGGTGGATGTGGAAGACCCGTCTATCCGCAAAAATCCGATCATGACAGACGCTGACATGGCGCTGAAAATGGACCCGGCCTATCGCAAAATTTCCGAGAAATTTTACGCTGATCCGGCCTATTTCGCCGACGTGTTTGCCCGTGCCTGGTTCAAATTAACCCATCGCGACCTGGGACCAAAAAGCCGTTATTTAGGCCCGGACGTGCCAGCTGAAGACTTGATATGGCAAGATCCAATTCCAAAGGTAGATTATTGCCTGACCGATGCCGAAATTGCTGAGCTGAAAGCCAAAACCCTGGCGCTTGGCATTCCTGCCGCAGAGCTGATTACGACCGCCTGGGACAGTGCCCGGACTTTCCGCGGTTCGGATTATCGCGGTGGTGCCAACGGTTCCCGCATCCGCTTAGCGCCACAAAAAGACTGGGAAGCCAATGAACCGGCGCGGTTAGCTAAAGTGCTGGCTGCACTTGAAACCTTGCAGCAAAGCCTCGCTAAAAAAATCAGTCTCGCCGATTTGATTGTTTTGGCAGGCAGTGCTGCGATAGAGCAAGCCGCTAAAGCCGCCGGTGTCGAGGTGACAGTACCTTTTGCACCGGGTCGTGGTGATGCGCTGGCGGCGCAAACTGATGCGGAATCTTTTGCTGTGCTGGAGCCATTGCATGATGCCTTCAGAAATTATCTGAAAAAAGACTACAGCGTCGCGCCGGAAGAAATGATGTTGGACCGCGCGCAGCTGATGGGGCTGACGGCCAGTGAGATGACAGTGTTAGTTGGTGGTATGCGGGTACTCGGCACTAATTTCGGTGGCAGCGCGCACGGAGTTTTCACCAACCGGGTTGGTGTGCTCAGCAACGATTTTTTTGTCGCGCTGACCGATATGGCCTACAGCTGGAAGCCGGTTGGCAAAAACAAATACGAAATCATCCGCCGCAAAGACGGCCAGGTGCAATGGACCGCAACCCGGGTTGATTTGGTGTTTGGCTCCAACTCAGTGCTGCGTGCTTATGCGGAAGTGTACGCGCAGGACGACGGTCAGCAGAAGTTCGTGCAAGACTTTGTCAAAGCCTGGGTCAAGGTGATGAACGCAGATCGGTATGATCTGAAATAACGCGCTGTTTTAGCGATGAAAAACGCCGGCAAAAGCCGGCGTTTTTAATGTGCTCTGATGCTCATTCTCGCTGGCGCATGGCCCAAACCAAACTCAACAAAATCAGCGCCGAACCCGCACTCAAAGTCCACCAGTTGACAGCATGTTGCCAGAACACAAAATTGACCAGCAGGCCGGCCGGAATGAGCACATTGTTCATCACAGCCAGCTGATTGGCGCTCACTTGTCTTGCGCCTGCATTCCACAGCCAGTAACCAAGGCCGGAAGCCACCAGTCCCAGCCAGAGCAAAATGCCATACTCCAGCTTTGTCTCCGGTAGCCGTTGCCAGTTGGCAAATAGTGCTGTTGCAAGCAGGCTGACGCTGGTCGCGCCGACAAAAAACCAACCGAAATGTTGTTGCTGTGAACCAACAGTGCCTAAAGCCAGCCGCCGGTAAGCGACCTGACCAAAGGCAAAACATAAGTTAGCTCCCTGAATAAGCAGCAATCCAAACCAGAAATCACTGCTTAGCGCCTGATAACGCATCACCAGCGCGCCGGCAACTGCAAGCAGCGCCGGCCCCAGCCAGCGCCAATGTAATTTTTGGTAGCGCCAGAAATAATCCAGCACAGAGATATACACCGGCGTCAGAATGGTAAACAACAACACTTCAGCCACCGACAGATATAAAAAGCTGTGGTAGAGCAGCAAATACATCAGGCCGAGCTGTACAGCGCCGATGCCGGCAAGTTGCAGCGCCAGTGTCGGTGCGGTGCGGGATCTCAGTAACAGCGGGCTGAATAACAGCAGCGCCAGTATCATCCGGCTGCTGACGGCTAAATAAGGGTCCACTGTTGCCGCAAGAAATTCACCAATTAAAGAAAAACTAAAGGCCCAAATTGCGGTGACCAGCCAAAGTAAATGCATTGGAGATGTCCTTCGTGTGGCAAAACCGGCGCAGCATAACGGTTGTGTGGCCGGTGCGCAAATGTAGTGAAAGTGCGGTAAATGTGCTCCGTGATGGTAATGTAGGCACGGCAAGCGTAGCGTCGCCGTGCGTCTGAAACGGCGACTTTAACTCAGCCGGATCGTTTTCCAGGCCAGTAACGAACCGTCATTGTTTTGTTGGGTGCTGAAGATAAAATCAGTGGCATTGCTGCCAAATACCGTATCGCGACCAGCGGCCAGCGTGGTGTCCTGCACACCACGACTTTTATAATTTGCATGCGTGGTGCAAATCTCCTGCGTCAGCGCGTCGGTAAAACAAAACTGTGACACCACCTGATCGTTGTTGTTATTGCGCACGCGGAAGTGAATGTGAATGGTTCGGCCTGAATACCAGCCGGGGAAGCAGGTTTTAAAGTTGACGCGGCCATTGCTGTCGGTGACTTGCGTACCGCGATACCATTTGGCTTTCAGCGCGTTGGTGTTGTTGCTGGTGCAAAACGACGAGTTAAAGCCTGAGCTGTCGCTGCTGCCACTGGTATCGCCTGAATAGAGCCCTGCGACATCACAATGCCAGACTTCAACCTCCAGACCTGACAACGGCTTGCAGTTGCTGTCGACTACCCGCAGGCACAGCTGCATCGGTAAACCGACCTGACTTTCAGAAATGTCGTCGCGATTGGTGACAGTGAAATAACAAGGCCCCTCGGTCAGCGCTTTGGTCAGCGCCAGACTGCAGCTGGAGCCTAAATCAAACAAACTATCGGCCGGGAAATTGGCGGTCAGCGCGGCGGTACCGCCGGTTGCCCAGGTGCCTGAACTGCCTGTGCTGCCTCCGGTGCTTCCGCCAGTGCTGCCACTGCTGGTGTCTGTGGAGCTGGTCGAAGTTTCAGTGCTGCCACCGCCACAGGCAACGATACCTACCAAAGGCGCTGCAGCCAGGGCAAAGCCCAGCTGTTTAATAAAACTGCGACGGCTTTGCGCTGGTGCTATTTGTGTTGGTGCTAAAGGGGAGCTTGATTTGGTCATAGTGCGGTTCCTACATCTGCTTAAAAAGACAATCTGTCGATTCTGAACACAGAAAACCGCCGGGGTTTCAATTTGTACAATACTTTACCCAGCCTGGCTGAGTGGGTAGAAAGTGTTGATGTAAAAGATGTTGACAATCAATCTTTTACATCAAAATATTGGCGCCGGCTGCGATATCTGAAACGATATAGTTTTTGACCCGCATAACAATACTTAACATGTCGGCTGACATTTATTTGCACCAAACGCGGCGCTGGCCGCGCTTCGTGCACCGATTTAACGAGCCGGCTTTAACGAGCCAGCGGCGCCACCACTTTGGCGTTACTGACCATAGTACGCACGTCGCTGAGCAGCTGCTGGGCGTCATACACCACGCCATCTTTAATGGTATAACGCACGCCTTTGGTCCGCTCGGGCTGGTTTTGCTCGTTGAGCTGATAATGGCCGTTGCCGTACAACACTTTAAAATTGGCCAGCGGGTTTTCGGCGACTATCACCATGTCGGCTTTTTTGCCCGGCACCAGACTGCCGATATCTTTATCAAGGCCCAATGCAATGGCACCGTTTAACGTCGCTGCCTGAATCACTTCCAGCGGATTAAAACCGGCTTCGCGCAGCAGTTCCAGTTCCTGGATGTAGGCAAAACCATAAATTTTGTAGATGTAACCAGCGTCAGAACCTGCAGTGACGCGGCCACCGTGATTTTTATAGTCATTGAGGAACTGCATCCAAATGCGGTAGTTTTCGCGCCAGGCAATTTCCTGCTCTGTCGTCCAGTTAAACCAGAATGAACCATGCGCATAGCGGTTGGGTTTAAAAAACTCACTGAGCACCGGCAAAGTGTAATCGGCATGCCAGGGCGCGTTGCGCTGTGCTTCGGCATTGCGGGTGGCTTCATAAATGGTCAGCGTCGGGTTGATGGTGAAATTGAGGCTAATCAGTTCATCCCGTACCGCATTCCATTTGTCAGACCCCGGGGCTGCCGCTTGTTGCCACAGTTTGCCGGCTTCACCAAAGCGATCCTGTTCGTTTTGGTAGTTGTAATCAGCTTTGTAGTTTTGCACCACTTGCTTGGTAAACAGCGCTTCCGGCAGGCCGTACCAATGTTCCATCGATGTGAGGCCAAGTCGCGCGCTGTCCAGCGCGTTCATGCGCATCACGTTGAGCTGGGCATGATGCATCATAGTGCCAAGCTGTTGTTTCTTCGCTTCATCCAGCGCAGCCGCCATAATTGCCGGTGGGGCGCCAAAAAATTTAATCCCGGCGGCACCGGCTTTTTTAATATTTTGCACCCATTCCCGCGCCTGTTGCGGACTGAATACCGGCTTGCTTAAACCCTGTCCAAATCCGACATAAGGCACAATGCGTGGCGCCACAATTTTATGTTCATTGGAGGCTTTGGCATGTTTCAGCGTCCAGTCGAGGCCGTTAAAGCTGCCTGGTTCACGCACTGTGGTAATGCCATGCGCCAGCCAGAGTTTAAACACATATTCGGCCGGCGTGCCGTTGGCAGAGCCGCCAATATGGCCGTGCATATCAATAAAACCCGGCAGAATGTACATGCCGCTGACGTCCATTTCTTTGTCGCCGGCTTTGGCTTTTGGCCGGCCTTCTGGCAGTACCGGCACCCCCGGATTACCGACGGCAGTGATTTCACTGATGCGGTCATTTTCGATGACGATATCGACAGGACCCACCGGCGGTGCGCCTTCGCCACTGATAAAAGTGCCACCGCGTAAAATCAGCCGGCTGTAAGGGCCGTCGCCCTGGTCGGCGACAGGGGCAGAAGGCGTGCGTTCAGCAGCGGCGGCCAGTGCGGCCTGCGGCAGGCTGGCGGCGACACTCAAAGCCAGCAATGCGGCGCGAATTATCAATTGGGTCTTGGGTTGGTATTGCATAGTCGTTCCCGGGGAGTTGTGGATCAGGCTTTACTAATCCTCATTGTTTTTGTTTGTTTTATTCAGCGGGTAGCTCGGTAAGCAGCCAGCCAAAACCAGTGTGGCAATAGCATGGCTTCGTCGCAAGCAGATCCGATTAACGGAGGTTGCACTGCGATGACAGGTGAGAGAAGTACACTGGTTGTTTAGGTGTCACGGTGCTTATAATCGATTGGTTTTTGCACACCAACCAACAACAGAGAAAACCACATGCATCCGGATAAAGTAAACCGCAATCAACTGAAAAAACTCACGGATCTGCCGAATATTGGCCCAGCCGGCGCCAAAGATTATCAGTTGCTTGGCTACACCGAACCACAGCAGTTAGTGGGTGTTTCTGCTTTACATTTGTATCAGCAACTTTGTGCGGTAACAGGTCAGCGCCACGACCCTTGTGTGCTGGATGTGCTGTTATCGGTAGAGCGTTTTCTGGCCGGCGACGCGCCGCAAGTCTGGTGGGCTTATACCACAGAACGCCAGTATTTACTGGGTTCACAGCGCTGAACAGTCACATTGCAGCACCTCTTTCAGCAGATTTATTTTGTCGGAGTGAGGCAACGGACGTCTGCACTTCTGTAAAAAAAACTGCACTCTGCCAGTGCTTTGGCAACGCTTTCATTTCGATACAATTAATTACAAATGTGAAATTTACACTTGCGACGCGAAATTGTTTCTGCCATGGTTTAGCAAGTTCTTAAGCAAACTGACTGCGACGAACTAACAAGATATTAAGATAAATGTCAGTACACAACATCCAAACGCAGGAACATTTTATTATGCAAAAACTGATCAAAATAGCGCCCATCGCTATTGCTGTGGCATCGACTCTGACTTTCTCCACTACTGCACAGGCCGAACGGGTCATTCTGCAGGTCGACAATCTGAACAAAGGCATCATTACTGCAATCACGCGCCAAGCCGGTGGTGAAGTGAAGGTTGACGCGGATGGTTTTGTCGCAGTCGAAATCCCGGGTAAATCCTTTGAAGAGCTCAAAGGCATTTTTAACAATCCGCACATTGAGCTGGTAGAAAAAGACGAAGTACGCAAGCCCATGGCGCTGTTTAACGACACTGCCGGCAATCCGATGCAGACTCAAGTGACGCCTTATGCGGTGTTCCAGTCACAAGCCAATCAGGTCAGTTTTAACCCGGCGACCGCACCTAAGGTCTGTATCATCGACTCTGGCCTCGACCGCTCCAACATCGATTTCGACTGGGGCTCGATCACTGGTGACAACGACAGCGGCACCGGCAGCTGGGATGTCAATGGTGGCCCACACGGCACCCACGTCGCAGGGACTATTGGCGCAGCGAACAATGGTGTGGGCGTGATCGGTATGGCGCCAGGCGTCAAAATGCACATCATCAAAGTCTTTAATGCCGAAGGCTGGGGCTATTCATCAGACCTGGCTTATGCAGCGCAAAAATGTACTGCAGCCGGCGCAAAAATTATCAGCATGAGCTTAGGCGGTGGCGGTTCAAATACCACAGAATCCAATGCCTTCCAGAACTTCGTCAACGCTGGCGGCTTAGTTGTGGCAGCGGCCGGTAACGACGGTAACAATGTGCGGTCATACCCTGCTGGTTATCCGTCGGTGATGATGATTGGCGCTAATGACAATAACAATGCCATTGCCAGTTTCTCCCAGTTCCCAAGCTGTACCGCCAATGGCAAAACCGATGAAAACATCTGTGTGGAAGCCACTGCTGGTGGCGTGGATACCTTATCAACCTATCCGGCGGGAATGGCGACTAATTCCAGCCTTAGCACCAACTTAGGCGCCTTTGCCTCTTCGGCGATGGAAAATATCGGTAACGCGAGTGCCGCGACCTTCTTTATGGGCACTGCAGAGACCACTAATGCCGGTGCGGCCGGTAAAGTTTGCCTGATTGACCGTGGTGTGATCTCTTTCCATGACAAAGTGAAAAACTGCCAGCTGTCTGGTGGTGTTGGCGCAGTGGTGATCAATAACGTCGCTGGCATGTTGTACGGCACTCTGGGTGAAGGCACTGCCAATACCACCTCAATTCCGGCGGTTGGAGCGGCCTTTGAAGACCGTTCACAATTACTGGCATCAACCACTGCCACTATAACCATCGGTGGCACTGATTACGGCCTGATGAGCGGAACTTCGATGGCGACGCCGGCAGTCTCTGGTATTGCCGCACTGGTTTGGTCTAACCACCCAACTTGTAGCGGTGCGCAAATCCGTAGCGCGTTAAAAGCCACAGCGAAGGATGCAGGTGCTGCCGGCAAAGATGTGTACTTCGGTTACGGTATTGTTCAGGCCAAAGCGGCGAACGACTATCTGCTGCAAAATGGCTGCGGCGGCGGTGGTACAACTGCCATTACGTTGACTGCAACAGCACAAATGCAGGGCAAAACCCGTTATGCCAATCTGAGCTGGGCCAATGCCACGACCTCAAACGTGGACATCTACCGCAATGGTGTGAAAATCATCACCACAGCCAACGATGGCTCACACCGTGACAGTCCAACGGCGAAAGGCACCTACAGCTATAAAGTCTGTCATGCTGCCAGCACCACAGTGTGCTCGGTGGAAAAATCTGTGACATTCAGCAAATAAAACTGCAATAGCTGAAAACAAGGCCTGCCCATGTAGCAGGCCTTGTGCTTTTCTACACCGCCGCGTTTCTGTGACCAGCATTTAGTCATCGTTGATGAACAATAGATGGTCACTCATTTCTCAATTTACTGCGCTGTTACACGCGGGAAAATGTTGCATAAGTAAGCAAATGGATAGCGGATAGAGCGAATAGGTATCTGAAGTGTTTCGCGAATAAATCAATAAAACCAGCAATTTACCTATTATCGCCAAGCGACATCGGAATGAATTCATGCAGAAGAGTGCCGGTTTTTTTTACAGTTAGATGTAGAGTTTTTACTCAGTGTGCAGCAAAAACGCCACTTTGCGATTTTGGTATATTTTATGAATTACTATTTTAGTCAAACCAGATATAGGTAAAATAACATGGCTACAGCAGGCAAAATGACCACAGCATTGATGTTAATTGCTGCTATCACTTGTTCACAATTCGCAATGGCGACACCAATGGGCAACGGCAACGGCGGTGGCGGTGGCGGTAATGGCGGCGGTGGCGGCAATCAGGTAACACCACCACCTTGTAATGTTTCAGATATTCAAATCACTACTATTCAAAAACAAGATGGTTCTCCGGCGCAAAACGTCGGCGCTATTAATGCAACCGCTTGTTACGGTGCGTTCTCCGGCAACGACGACGTCAGCAATCTGGGGAACAACCTCGGTTATGATAATGTCGGCTGGTTGAATCAGGAATCAGAATACTGGCCAGGACAACCGGGCGCTTTTGTTACCAATGACGACCTGCAGGACTTACAAGGCCTTGGTAATATCGATCCGGGTTGGATTTTCTTCGGTAAATACACCGCAGGTAACTTTGCGCCATCTTCCAGCTCCAAAACTGGTTTTGGCACCTACAACTACGCGGCAGATTTAGTCAGCCTGAGTAATTGTAAAGACAGAGATGGTAACACCGTTGCCTGTACCGGTGGCAGCGTGGTCAGTGGTGAGTGGACTTACAAACCACCTGTGAATAATCCACAGCAACTGCTGGATATGTTGGGTACCAACAAGTTCTTTGATCAGGTCACAGTCGTATTTAAATCTGGCAATATGTTTGCACTGTATAACTTCGATATTTCATCCTTACCGATCCCACCAGTGTTCGGAACTGATGATGAAAACTTCATGTTTAAAGGTGTCTGGAATATGGAAGACACTTTATTAAACGCCAGCGGTGGTGCCGGTTTATCCCACATTTCTATCTGGGGTCGTGACCCGGTGGCTGATACTCCACCACCTCCACCAGTAGATGTACCGGTATCTTCACCACTGACTTTGGCCGGCCTTGGTATGTTACTGATGGGGCTGCACCGTCGCCGCCAACAGGCTTAAGTGCAGGGCTGCAAGCAGCAGAAATAAAAAAAACCAGCATTTGCTGGTTTTTTTATTTCTGTATCCAGAACTTGGCTTGATTAGTTTTTCGTTCTGGACGCATCCCGTGCCGCTTTAAACTCTTTACCCTCGTACCAGTTTGGCCAGAGTGCAGAATTGGCCAGTTCATTGCCGACTGAATAAAACAGCCACAAATCCTGCTGTGAGCCACGCAAATCCCAGGCCGGACTGAATTCATCATTGACCTTGTGGTAATAATTCGCTGTGTAATCACGCCGCTGCGCCAGGCCCCAGTCTTTGCCATGCCGGACACTGTCGACACCACCGCGGGCATACAACATCGGCACACCGAAACGCGCCAGCTGGAAATGGTCTGAGCGATAATAAAATCCATCTTCCGGTGTCGGCTCCGGCGCGATGTAACGGCCTTGCGCTTTGGCATATTTATCCAAAAGTGGCTCCAACTCGGACGAGCCATAACCAAAAACCTGCACATCGCGCATCGGGCCATACACATTCATTACATCCATATTGATGCCGGCGACGGTTTTATTTAAGGGAAACAACGGATTGGCGGCATACCAGCGTGAACCTAACATACCGCGCTCTTCCGCTGTTACGGCAATAAACACCACCGAACGCTCTGGTTGCGGCTGTTGTTTAAAGTGTTCGGCCAGAGCGATTAAACCAGCAATACCACCGGCATTATCCTGGGCACCATTAAAAATCTTGTCTTCTTTGCGGCTGAAATCGAGGCCAAAGTGGTCCCAGTGCGCCATGTACAACACGGCTTCATCAGGCGTGGTTTTACCGGGGATATAACCAATGACGTTACTGGAATCGATTTCGCGCAACTGGTTTTTGATACTGATGGAGGCGGTTCCACCCAAAGGGAACGCCTGAAAATCTTTCGCCAGCGCTTTTCGCCGCAGGCTCTTGATGTTGTGGCCAGAAGCTGCGAACAGCTGTTCGGCGCTCTCACTGGTCAGCCAGCCTTCAACGGCCGCTTTATGTTTATTTTTGTTTTTATCGGCCAGCTCAAAGCGGATAGGGCTGGTACCGGACACCACATTCCAGCCATAAGCGGCGGCATCGGTTTCGTGCACAATCAGCGCCATCGCCGCGCCCTGACGGGCCGCTTCTTCGAACTTATAGGTCCAGCGGCCGTAATAGGTCATGGCCTTGCCGGTGAATAGTTTGGTATCGCCGGT
>CAMLNG010000013.1 GCA_946481195.1 uncultured Chromatiaceae bacterium | reverse complement strand
ATGGATACCAGTCTGAGCCTGGCGGAACTGAGTCATGGCATGACCAAATTGCCGCAAGTGTTGGTCAATGTGAAGTTTGAAAAAGGTTCGGCACCGCTGGATAACATGCACGTGAAAGAAGTGATCGCTCAGGTTGAAGCGGAATTGCATGGACAAGGACGGGTACTCATCCGAAAATCCGGCACTGAGCCACTGATTCGTGTAATGGTTGAAGGAAGAGAACAGACCCAGGTACAGGAATATGCAGAGAGAATTGCCGCGGCGGTAAAACTGGCCAGCTAAGTTCTGCATTGCTTCAGTGCATTGATGCCTGCACTGATGCTCTGATTTGATGAGCCGGAAAAAATCTTAACACAGGTTTTTTTCGGCTTTTGCTTGTCTGCAGAGGCGATGTTCGTTAAGATCGCGCCGGCTGAAACAGGGGAGTCCGCATGACAGTCCGTCGTCCGTTAATAGCTGCAAACTGGAAAATGAATGGCGATCTGGAGCTGGTCAAGACAATGGCTGCCACGCTGCAGAACATTCACAGCACCCATGAAATTCTGATCTGTCCACCTGTAATCTTTCTGTCTGACTTCCCGAAATCGACGCATTATCGGCTCGGTGCTCAAAATGTCAGCAGTGAGAAGGCGGGTGCCTTCACAGGTGAAATAAGTGCTGATATGATTCGCGCCGCTGGTGCTGAGTACGTGATTCTCGGACACAGTGAAAGACGTAGTCTGTTTGCTGAATCTGATGCAACAGTTTTGCAAAAAGCACAGCAGGCTTTGCGGGTTGGAATCACGCCAATTATTTGTTTTGGCGAGACTTTATCCGAAAGGCAGCAAGAAAAAACCATGTGGGTTCTTGCACAGCATTTAGATGCAGTGTATGCTGCGCACCCTGATTTGCTGGCTGATACTGTGATTGCTTATGAACCAATTTGGGCCATTGGCACCGGTCTGACAGCAACGCCTGAGCAGGCACAACAAGTGCACGCTTTCATCAGGCAACACCTGGCACGGATCAATCCAGATGCGGCTGCTAAGGTCAGAATTTTATACGGTGGCAGTGTCAACGCCGACAACTGGCCGACACTGTTTAGCCAGCCAGACATCGACGGTGCACTGGTAGGCGGAGCAAGTTTAAAACCAGCAGAGTTTGCTGCAATTTGCCGGATGGCAAAGGAATAAAGATGTACGAAATTATCATCGTCTTATACGCAATCGTCGCGCTGGCAATTATCGGTCTGGTGCTGATCCAGCACGGCAAAGGTGCAGATATGGGTGCGTCATTCGGCGCGGGTGCTTCGGCAACAATTTTCGGTTCTGCTGGTCGTGGCAATTTCCTGACGCGCTCAACCACAGTATTAGCAGTATTATTTTTTGTGTTGAGCCTGATTTTAGGTAACTACAACACTACTCATATTCAGAAGAAATCTGAATTTGAAAACATCACGGCGCCAGCTGCTGCAGAGACCGCACCAGCCAAGTCTGAAGAGAAAAAAGAAGCTTCAAAAGATATCCCGGTCGGTAACTAATCTCCCGGAATACCCCTGAATAATGCCGAGATGGTGAAATTGGTATACACGCTACCTTGAGGTGGTAGTGCCCTAGGCATGCGGGTTCGAGTCCCGCTCTCGGCACCAATTCTTTTCATCGCTGTTGCTTTGTGACAGCGTTGATGCAGTGAAACCCAAGCGGTGAACTGCGAAACAATATGTTGCGATACAGTGGTCTCCACTATATAATGCACGCCAGTTACGGACGCGGGATGGAGCAGCCTGGTAGCTCGTCGGGCTCATAACCCGAAGGTCGTCGGTTCAAATCCGGCTCCCGCAACCACTTTCACGGACAATGATAATTTCAACTTGAATTTATCGTAGTCGCGAACCACAAGTGAAAACTTCAGTTCGCAACCAGATTTAAAACAGGATTGGCGATATCCTGTTTTACCGGTGTAAAGTCGCCCCGATCTATCGGGGCGTTTTTATATCTGGGGTAACGTTGTACTACTATTCTGGGCTATATGCCCTTTTTTTATTTCCGGAGGTCTCTTTGA
This sequence comes from uncultured Chromatiaceae bacterium, assembly GCA_946481195.1. The sequence goes on along the minus strand of CAMLNG010000013.1, from coordinate 16,376 downwards.
CTAAACAAGAACAGCGGTTAACCGAGCTGTTGGCACCTACAGTAGAGGCTAATGGCTTCGAATTGCTGGGCATAGAGTTCATGGCCGCAGGCCGGCATTCCACCCTGCGTTTATTTATCGATCATCCGGATGGGGTTAATGTCGACCACTGTGCGCTGATCAGTCGTGAAGTCAGTGCTGTCCTTGATGTCGAAGACCCAATTCCCAACGAATACAACCTGGAGGTTTCTTCTCCGGGTTTAGATCGTCCTTTGTTTACCCCGGCGCATTTCGCCAAGGTGGTCGGACAAAAAATTGAAGTTAAATTGGCCATTCCTCAGGATGGTCGCCGGCGTTTCAAAGGGCTTCTTAACGCAATTGAAGATGACATGCTCGTCATCGAAGTGGATGGCAAACCTTATCGTTTGCTTATGGATAACGTAGATAAAGCAAACGTAGTTCCGGTGTTCTGATAAGAACCACGGCTCTGAGTGAGGCAGAAATCATGGCAAAAGAAATATTATTAGTTGTTGACGCGGTATCGAACGAAAAATCAGTTCCGCGTGAAAAAATCTTCCAGGCGCTGGAATTCGCGCTGGCAGCAGCCACCAAAAAGAAAAATGAAGGCGATATTGAAGTTCGTGTAGCGATTGACCGTAAAACCGGTGCTTATGAAACTTTCCGCCGTTGGTTAGTAATTCCGGACGACCAGGTCCAGGAACATCCGTTCCGTGAAATGACCTTATCTGCTGCGCAGTATGATGAGCCAAATCTGAAAGTTGGCGATTATGTTGAAGAACAAATCGAATCTATTCAGTTTGACCGTATCACCACGCAAATGGCGAAGCAGGTTATTGTACAAAAAGTTCGTGAAGCAGAGCGTTCACAAGTTGTTGAAGCTTATATCGATCAAGTTGGCGAACTGGTCACCGGTGTGGTGAAAAAAGTCAACCGTGAAAGCGTCATCGTGGACCTTGGTAACAATGCCGAGGCGATGTTGGCCCGCGAAGAGATGATCCCACGTGAAACCTTCCGTCCTGGCGACCGCATCCGTGCCCTGCTGTATGCAGTGAACCCGGAAGCCCGTGGCGCCCAACTATTCTTAAGTCGTACCCGTCCGGAAATGCTGATCGAACTGTTCCGCATCGAAGTACCGGAGATCGGTGAAGAGATGATCGAAATCCGTGGCGCAGCCCGCGACCCGGGGTCACGCGCGAAAATCGCGGTCAAAACCAACGATCGCCGTATCGACCCGGTAGGCGCCTGTGTGGGTATGCGCGGTTCTCGGGTTCAGGCGGTTTCAGGTGAACTGGGTGGTGAGCGGGTGGACATCGTGTTGTTTGACGATAACGCGGCACAATATGTCATTAACGCCATGGCGCCAGCTGAAGTTGCTTCAATCATCGTTGACGAAGACGCACACGCGATGGATATCGCGGTGGAAGATTCCAATCTGCCAATGGCGATTGGTCGTGCCGGTCAAAACGTGCGTCTGGCCAGTCAGCTGACGCAGTGGGAACTGAACGTCATGTCAGTTTCGGACATGAAGAAAAAGCATCAGGAAGAAACGTCGAAAGTGCTCAGTGTGTTTATGGACGCGCTGGAAATCGACGAAGACTTCGCTTCTATCCTGGTTGACGAAGGTTTCTCCACACTGGAAGAAGTTGCTTATGTGCCGGTTTCTGAACTGCTGAGCATCGATGGTCTGGATGAAGAAACTGTTGAAGAATTACGCCGCCGCGCCAAAGCCGTTCTGACGACCCGTGCGCTGGCCAGTGAAGAGTCACTGGAAGGTTCGCAGCCAAGTGAAGCGCTGCTGAGCCTCGAAGGCATGGAAACCCACACCGCTTATGTCCTGGCCAGTAAAGGTGTGGTGACGCTCGATGATCTGGCCGAATTAGGTGTCGATGATTTGATTGAAATTGAAAAAATGGCAGAAGATAAAGCTGCTGCATTAATTATGGCTGCACGCAATATCGTTTGGTTTAGCGAGCAGAACTGATAGGTCAACGGAGGAAACTATTACATGGCAGATGTCACGATAGAAAAACTGGCCAGTGATGTGGGAACGACTGTTGATCGGTTGGTTCAACAATTTGCTGATGCAGGTATTGCAAAGCAGGCTGGCCAGATGGTCAGCGAAGATGAGAAAAAATCTCTGCTTGAGCACCTGAGTAAACAACACGGCGGAGCCAGCAATGAGCCATCACGCTTAACGCTGAAACGCAAAGAAAAAACCACGCTGAGTGTCAGCGGTGGTGCCGGCCGCAACCGCGAAATTCAGGTTGAAGTCCGTAAGCAAAAGACTTACGTCAAACGTCCAATGATGGATGACGCAGCGATCAAAGCTGAAGAAGAAGCGCGTCTGGCTGAAGAGAAAGCCAAAGAAGAAGCGCGCTTAGAAGCTGAACGTCAGGCCGCTGAAAAGCGCGCCCGTGAAGAAGCCGAGCGTAAAGCCGAAGCCGAGCGTAAAGCCGCTGACGCGAAAAAACGTGAAGCTGAGCGCGCGCAGTTAGCGAAAGATGATCCGGAAGAAGCGGCCCGTCGCGCAGCCAAAGAAGAAGCCCGCAAAGAAGCTGAGCGGATCAAAGCACAACAAGATGCTGAACGCCTGCGTAAGCTGGAACTAGAAGCACAGCGTCAGGCCGAAGAAGCCCGTCGTCTGGCTGAAGAAAATGCTGAGCGTTGGTCACAGGAAGCTGCCCCGGCAGTGGAAGTGGGTGATTACCACTTGACCAGTAACGTGTTCGCCAAACAAGCCGAAGACGAAGAAGATTCACGTGATGAACGTGGTGGTCGCCGTCACGGCAAAAAAGCGCCGGTTGGCAAAGCCAAGAAAAAAGACGACGCTGATGATAAAGACGCTTTTAACCGCGCCAATCGTCATAAGAAAAAGAAAACCCCAACCAGTATGTTGCATGGCTTTAACAAGCCAGCACAGCCGGTTGAGCGTGAAGTAAAAATTGGTGAAACCATCACTGTTGCTGAACTGGCTGCCAAAATGGCGGTAAAAGCGTCTGAAGTCATCAAAGTGATGATGAAAATGGGCGCGATGGCGACCATTAACCAGGTGATTGACCAGGAAACTGCGGCTATTGTCTGTGAAGAAATGGGCCACAAGTTCACGCTGACCCGTGAAAACGAGTTAGAAGAAACCGTCATGGCTGACCGTGAAGGTGAAGGTGCACTGGAACCACGTGCGCCGGTTGTGACCGTCATGGGTCACGTCGACCACGGTAAAACATCCTTACTCGACTATATCCGTAAAGCGAAAGTGGCCGCTGGCGAAGCCGGTGGTATTACCCAGCATATCGGTGCTTACCACGTTGAAACCGACCGTGGCATGATCACTTTCCTCGATACACCAGGTCACGCCGCGTTTACCTCGATGCGGGCCCGTGGTGCTAAAGCGACGGATATCGTTGTACTGGTAGTCGCAGCCGATGACGGCGTGATGCCACAAACCAAAGAAGCTATCCAGCATGCGAAAGCCGCCGGTGTGCCGATTGTGGTTGCTGTGAACAAGATTGATAAACCAGATGCGGATCCGGATCGTGTACGTAACGAGTTGTCGCAATACGGTGTGATTTCGGAAGACTGGGGTGGTGATACTCAGTTTGTGCAGGTTTCTGCCAAAACGGGCTTAGGCATCGACGACCTGCTGGAATCATTGCTGGTGCAGTCTGAATTACTCGAGCTGACGGCTGTGCGTGAAGGTATGGCGCGTGGCGTGGTGATCGAATCCCGCTTGGATAAAGGCCGCGGTCCTGTCGCGTCTATCCTGGTACAGGAAGGTACGCTGAGTCAGGGCGATATCGTGTTGTGTGGTCTGGAATATGGCCGCGTCCGGGCGATGCGTGACGAAAATGGTCATGAAGTCAAAGAAGCAGGTCCTTCAATTCCGGTTGAAATTCTGGGTCTGTCTGGCGTGCCGTCTGCCGGTGATGAAGTCACAGTGGTTCGTGACGAGCGTAAAGCCCGTGAAGTTGCACTGTATCGTCAGGGTAAATTCCGCGATGTTAAACTGGCGCGTCAACAAAAAGCCAAGCTGGAAAACATGTTTGCCAACATGACAGAAGGCGATGTGGCCGAGCTGAATATCGTACTGAAAGCGGACGTACAGGGTTCTGTCGAAGCCATCAGCGAATCATTGTCGCGACTGTCTACAGATGAAGTGAAAATCCGCATCATCGGTAGCGGTGTCGGTGGTATCACTGAAACTGACGCGACGCTTGCTGCAGCCTCTTCAGCCATCGTTATCGGCTTTAACGTGCGTGCGGAAGCCAATGCGCGGAAGATCATCGAAGACGAGAATCTGGACTTACGCTACTACAGCATCATCTATGAACTGTTAGATGAAGTGAAAGCGGCGATGACCGGCATGCTGGCGCCTGAGTTTAAACAACAGATCATCGGTCTGGCTCAGGTTCGTGACGTGTTCCGTTCGCCGAAGTTCGGTGCAGTTGCCGGTTGTATGGTCACTGAAGGTATCGTCAAACGTAATGCGCCAATCCGCGTACTGCGTGACAACGTGGTGATTTACGAAGGTGAACTGGAATCACTGCGCCGCTTCAAAGACGATGTCTCTGAAGTACGCAACGGCTTCGAGTGTGGTATCGGCGTGAAGAACTACAATGATGTCCGTGAAGGCGACCAAATCGAAGTATTCGAAGTGGTTCAGGTTGAACGTACACTGTAATCTATTGAGTTAATAGAAATTATTAAATGAAGCAGGGGCCAGCGGCCCCTGTTTGTTTCTGATTTCAGGTGAGTATTATGGCAAAAGAATTCAGCCGGGTTGACCGGCTCGCCCAGCAAATGCAGCAGGAAATGGCGCTCATTTTGCAGCGGGAAATTAAAGATCCACGGTTACATACCATGATCACCGTGTCTGATGTTGATGTGTCAAAAGACCTGTCGCATGCCAAGATTTATGTGACATTCCTGGGTCTTGAAGCGGACAAGGTAAAACAAAACCTCGACATCCTGAACGATGCAAGCGGTTTTATCCGTAGCTTGATCGCCAAACGGATCCAGGCGCGTATTGTACCAACAGTGCGTTTTTACTTCGATAAGTCACTGGATGAGGGGATCCGGATGGCGAATCTGGTCGAAAATGTGCGTAAAAGCGACGAGCAGAAGCGTAAAGCCGCAGGGCAGGAGCTGGAAGCTAAACCAGGCTCAGACATCAAATCTGACGAAGAAGAATAACAATGGCGCGTCGTATCGTTGACGGCATTTTGCTGTTGGATAAACCGCTGGAAGTGTCCAGTAATGGCATTTTACAGCGGGTGCGCTGGTTATATCAGGCGGAAAAGGCCGGTCATACCGGTGCTTTGGACCCGTTAGCTTCCGGGTTATTGCCGATCTGTTTTGGCGAAGCGACCAAATTCAGCCAGTTTTTGCTCGACACGGACAAGACTTATGAAGTCAGTGCACGTTTTGGCGTGCGGACCGATACTTCTGATGCTGCCGGTGAAATCATCAGCGAAAAACCGGTTAGTTTCGATTTGGCGCAGTTGCAGCAGGCTGTCGAAAAGATGCGTGGTCCGCAGCTGCAGGTGCCAACGATGTTCTCGGCGCTGAAGTATCAGGGCCAGCCGTTGTACAAATATGCGCGTCAGGGCATCACGGTGCCGCGTGACGCACGGCCTATCAATATCTTCCGTTTTGATTTGCTGGACTTTGACGGGCAAGATGCGCGTTTTATTGTACATTGCAGCAAAGGCACCTATATCCGCACTTTGATTGACGATCTCGGCGAAACGCTTGGCAGCGGCGCTTACGTCACGGCGCTGCGCCGGACTCAGGTTGGCCCCTTTCAGGCCAGTCAGATGCTGACTGATGAGTTTCTGGCGCCACTGAATCAGGCGCAGGACTGGACTGGTTTGGATGCCTTGTTGTTACCGATGGACTATGCGCTTGCTGGTTTGCCGCGGTTAAGTCTGGATGCTGCCGCTGTCTCGCGGTTGCGCCACGGTCAGACGGTACTGCTGACACCTGCTCTATTGCAGTTGTTACCGGTAGAGCCAAGCGATGCCATCGCGCTTTATGACGAACAACAAGGGTTTATTGGTGTAGGCATGCAGGCCGGCGCTGAATTAAAAGTACGCCGGCTGCTGAATACAGCGAATCGTTAAGATATTACTTGTACTCGAAGCGTGCTGTGTTAAAATGCGCGCTCATTTTTGGTCGTAGGCTGGATTAGTGCCTGGCTGCGGCTGTATTACATATCCTGGAGGATACTATGTCACTAACTACTGCTGAAAAAGCAAAAATCCTGGCCGATTTCGGTGCTAACGCTGCTGACTCAGGTTCTACTGAAGTTCAGGTTGCTCTGCTGACCGGTTCTATCAACAAGCTGCAACCACACTTCGCTGAACACAAACACGACTTCCACTCACGTCGTGGTCTGCTGCGGATGGTTTCTCAGCGTCGTAAACTGCTGGACTACCTGAAACGTACTGACTCAGCACGTTACGCAACTCTGATCGAGCGTTTAGGTCTGCGTCGTTAATCGACCAGCCAAACCAGTAAAAAGAGGAGCTTTTAGCTCCTTTTTTTATGCCCGCAATTTATTAATTTGCCTGGATCCGGCTAATTCCGCCGAACCCCAATATACTGCGATAAAAAGCCCGGCTTTTTCCTGCGCCATTCTGGTGCTGAACTATCTTTTCCGCCCCTGAAACAGCTATACTGTGCCGCGCAATATCGAGCCAAAAATATACCGCGTAAAAGGCCCAGCAGGGCCCTGATCCACGCGTACAAGACAAAGGAAAAATATCAAGTGAATCCTATCGTAAAATCATTCCAGTTTGGTCAGCATACCGTCACTTTAGAAACCGGTGTTATTGCCCGTCAGGCTGACGGTGCCGTATTAGCCAGCATGGGTGATACCGCAGTGCTGGTTACCGTAGTTGGTAAAAAAGAACCAAAACCAGGTCAGGACTTTTTCCCGCTGACTGTAAACTACCAGGAAAAAATGTATGCTGCCGGCCGTATTCCAGGTGGCTTTTTTAAACGTGAAGGCCGTCCAAGCGAAGGCGAAACTTTAACTTCACGTCTGATCGACCGTCCAATCCGCCCACTGTTCCCTGAAGGCTTCACCAACGAAGTTCAGGTTATTGCAACTGTGGTTTCTGTTGAGCCGGACATCCAGCCGGACATCATCTCTATCCTTGGTACTTCTGCTGCGCTGGCGATTTCAGGTATTCCGTTCAGTGGCCCGCTGGGTGCCGCCCGCGTTGGTTACATCAACGATCAGTACGTGCTAAACCCGTCTGAAACCGCGCTGAAAACCAGCAAACTTGACCTAGTGGTTGCAGGTACTGCCAACGCAGTATTGATGGTTGAATCTGAAGCTCAGGTACTTTCAGAAGACGTGATGTTAGGTGCTGTGGTTTACGGTCACGACCAAATGCAGGTCGCCATCAAAGCCATCGCTGAATTTGCAGCAGAAGCTGGCAAGCCAGCATGGAACTGGGTTGCTAAGCCGAAAAATGACGCACTGATCAGCAAAATCGAAACGCTGTCGACTGCTGCTGTTGGCGAAGCATACCGCATCACCGAAAAAGCCAAACGTTACGAGCGCATCGGCGCTATCAAGGCTGAAGTCTTCGCCCAAATCAAAGCGGAACTGGCTGAAGGTGAAAGCTTCAACGAAACCGAAGCCGGCGAAATTTTCCATAACCTGGAATCAAAAATCGTCCGGACCCGCATCATTGCCGGCGAACCACGTATCGATGGCCGCGACAATGAAATGATTCGTGGCCTGTCAGTGATGACAGGTTTACTGCCACGTACGCACGGTTCTGCCCTGTTCACCCGTGGTGAAACACAAGCACTGGTAACTTGTACTTTAGGTACAGCCCGTGACGCGCAAACAGTAGATGACCTGCTGTCAGACAAAACGGATAACTTCCTGTTCCATTACAACTTCCCACCGTTCTCTGTTGGCGAAACCGGCATGGTCGGTTCACCAAAACGCCGTGAGATTGGTCACGGTCGCCTGGCAAAACGCGGTGTTGCCGCGGTAATGCCTGATTTCGAAGCTTTCCCGTACACAGTGCGGATGGTGTCTGAAATCACTGAATCAAACGGCTCAAGCTCTATGGCTTCAGTCTGTGGTTCTTCGCTGGCGCTGATGGACGCTGGTGTGCCAATCAAGGCTTCAGTTGCCGGTATCGCGATGGGTCTGGTGAAAGAAGGCGACAACTTTGTGGTGCTGTCGGACATTCTGGGCGACGAAGATCACCTGGGTGACATGGACTTCAAAGTGGCTGGTACTACAGCTGGTATCACTGCGCTGCAGATGGATATCAAGATTGAAGGTATCACCAAAGAAATCATGCAGATCGCGCTGAAACAAGCCAAAGCCGCCCGTATCCATATTCTGGGCGTGATGGATTCTGCGATCAGCACGCACCGTTCTGAGCTGTCTGAGCATGCGCCACGCATCTACACCTTGCACATCAACCCGGAGAAAATCCGTGATGTGATCGGTAAAGGCGGCGCAGTGATCCGTCAGATCACTGAAGAATCAGGCACGACAATCGAAATCGAAGATGACGGTACCGTTAAAATCGCCGCGACCAACAGCGCAGCTGCTGGTATTGCTATCGCGAAGATTGAAGCTATCACTGCTGAAATCGAAGTGGGTGCAGTGTATGAAGGTGAAGTAGTCCGGATCGTTGATTTCGGTGCTTTCGTCAACGTACTGCCAGGTAAAGATGGTCTGGTCCACATTTCACAAATCTCTGATGAGCGTGTGAACAATGTGGCAGAACACCTGCAACTGGGCCAGAAAGTTAAAGTGAAGGTACTGGAAGTAGACAAACAAGGCCGCGTCCGTCTGTCTATCAAAGAAGCCAATAGCAAAGCGGGCGAAGCCCATGCCGAAGCAGTTAACTAAGCTGCGTTTGGTGCCACTGCTGCTGACTGCAGCAGTGGCGTTATCTGCCTGCCAACTGGCGCCCAAAGCGCCTGTTGGTGTCCTTGTTGAAAATCCGCTTGAACCAGAACCCCTTGCTGCGCCGTTTCGCACAGAAATCGCGATTGCGCGCATCAGTGAAATGCTGCAGAGCGGCAAAATGTCTGACGCCGAACGCGGCCGTTTACACTATGATCGCGGTGTGATGTATGACAGCGTTGGGCTTTCCGCACTGGCGCGTTACGATTTTATGCGTGCTTTGCGCCTGCAACCCGATATGGCGGATGCCTATAACTTCATGGGCATTCAGCATACGCTGAGCGGTGACTATGAATTGGCTTATGACGCTTTTGATTCCGCACTTGAACTGGAACCTAAGTATCAGTATGCCTATTTAAACCGCGGCATCGCGTTACAATACGACGGCAAACTGGCGCTGGCCATCAACGATTTTCAACAGTTTCAGGCATTAAAACCGGATGATCCGTACCGTAGCCTCTGGTTATTTTTAGCTGAAGCAGAACAGTCAGAACCACAAGCGCTTGCTTTATTAGCCAAGCAACAGGCTGCACTGGATAAAAAAGCCTGGTCTGCACAAATAGTGGCTTTTTACCTTGGTCAAATCAGCGAAGCTGAGCTTTTAAAGCTTGCCAGCACAGATGCCACGGACCCGAAGCAATTGGCCGAGCAGCTGTGTGAAGTGTATTTTTACCTCGCTCGCTGGCATGCGCTGAAACATAACCCGACTCAGGCTGCTGCTTATTTCAAAAAGTCGCTGGCAACGAATGTCTATGAGTTCGTTGAGCATCGGTATGCCCGGCTGGAGCTGGACCGCTTGCGTCAGGCTGTTATAGAGCAGGCTGACGTGGGTGAACAGGCTGGCTCTGCAGACCAACCGGCCGCTTCGGATCAGACTGATGCTCATCAGCATTAAGTTTTGGAAACAGAGTAAAAAAAGCCGGCTTGCTGGCTTTTTTTTATCTGTGTTGCTGCTGGGATGTCAGCCACAGCCAGCGGTAATACCCGGCGCGCTGGAGTTTGCCAGGGCTCAGCAGTCATTAAAGGCTGAGTTGCCGTTAAAAGCTGCAGAGCAACTGGCGACGGCCATCCGGCAAGGTCATCCATCCGCAGTCAACCAGTGGCTTGAGCTGACGCAGTCCCAACTGGGTCCATTGCAGCAATATCAGCAACTACAGACCTGGGCAGTCGCGTCGCTGTCTTCCGAACAGGCGATTCGATTAGGTTTATGGCATGACGCATTGGTGATGCCACCGGTCCTTCCACCGCTCCTGAGCACAAGTGCCGCGCCAGCCGGTTGTCAGCTCAATGTGCAGCCTGTGCTGAGCAGTTTACTGTCAGTTGCGCATTGGCAGCAATTGCGTCAGGACTGGTCAAAATCCGATTTTGCCTCGCTGCCGGTCTGTTTTTTAGCGCCGATAGTGCTGGATAGCCGTGAATTGCGCTGCACTGAGCAGGCACAGCAGCGGATCTCCTGTGATCCGACACGCTTAAGTCAAATTATGCAGCAGAGTCGCGCACAAATTCTGCTGGTTGCCGCTGGCCGTGGCCAGGCTAGTTTTAATAATGGCTGGCTGCAATTGCCTGAGCAGTTTTCACCGGCGCTATTCCGGCATGAATTCAGTCACGCGCTGGGATTTATCGATGAGTATGCATTACCTGCGGCGACCGCGGCAGCCGAATGTGCCCGGCGGGATGTGTTGGCGAATTTGCTGCTGGATACTGCCGATGCCGCCCGCTATGCCCAGCATTGGGGGCTCGAACTGGCCGATTTGAGTTTAACTCCGGTGGACACTTGCCGTGCGGCCGGCGTGCAGGCCTGGCGCCCGGTGCGGACCGATAGTCATATGCAGCATTTTGAATTGGCTGTGCCGGCGTTGTATCGGCAGATCATGCAGCGCCAGCTGAAACAAAGCGCTATGCTGATGCCGGTGCAGTATTATTTCGCTTATCTGGCGCGCCAACAGCAGGATATGCAGCGTTGGCAACTGCTGATGCACCAGGCGGCAGCTTTTGGCTATCCGGCCGCTCTGGAAGCGCTGGAGGCCGCGGAGCTTAGTTTGACAGCTCGCTGAGTTCGCGGCTGAGCATTTCCGCATCCCCCAGATTCAGCTCTAATAAGCGCCGCAGATGACTGGCACTTTCAATATCGATACGCTCACAGCGCAGACCGATAGTGGCATCATGTAAGTGGGCAATGCTGACGTCCATTTCTAACACCAGTTCAGACTGATCCAACTGAAACTGTAATTGCGCCTGTTCACCGACCAGCCCCTGGAAATCGGCAGGGCGCTGCACCAGGGCTCCTTTTAGCGACAGATCCAGCACCTGAGTAAAGAAGTTCTGCCCCTGAAAACGCAGAGTGGCCTGATTGTTATACAAAATACGGCTGAACTTACGATGGTCCATGACAGCTCCTTGAGAATCGTTAAAAGCATAAGCTGTTTTACTGAAAAAAAACAGGCTGTTGTGACACAGCCTGCTAAGGAATGACTTTATCGCTGGCAACAGCGATTAGCTGATATCTTCGCCGGCGGCCTGGCGATCGGCATGATAGCTTGAACGCACAAATGGGCCAGAGGCGACATGCTTAAAGCCAATTTCGTAACCGATGCGTTTGATTTCATCAAACTCTTCCGGCGAGACATAACGTTTGACCGGCAAGTGGTGTTTACTCGGTTGCAGGTACTGACCAACAGTCAGCATATCGACATTGTGCGCCCGCAAGTCCTTCATCACTTCAATGATTTCTTCGGTGGTTTCGCCAAGGCCAACCATCAGGCCGGACTTGGTTGACACTTCAGGATGTGCCTCTTTGTAGCGACGTAACAGTTCCAGTGACCATTTATAGTCCGCACCCGGACGCGCCAGTTTATACAGCCGTGGTGCGGTTTCGAGGTTATGGTTAAACACGTCCGGTGGTGTTTGCGTCAGAATATCCAGCGCTGTGTCCATCCGGCCACGGAAATCCGGCACCAGCACTTCAATTTTGATCGCCGGGGTTTCGCGGCGGATAGCAGTGATACAGTCAGCAAAATGCTGAGCACCACCATCACGTAAGTCATCACGGTCGACTGAGGTGATCACCACATATTTCAGCTTCATGTCTTTGATGGTCAGTGCCAGTTTTTCCGGCTCTTCAGCGCTTGGTGGTAGCGGGCGGCCATGCGCTACATCGCAAAACGGACAACGGCGGGTGCAGATTGCGCCCAAAATCATAAAAGTCGCAGTGCCGTGGTTAAAACATTCGGTTAAATTCGGGCAGGATGCTTCTTCACAAACAGAATGCAGGCCATGCTTACGCAGCGCGCCTTTGATTTCATCGATACGTTCAGAACTTTTGGGTAATTTGATTTTCAGCCAGGCCGGTTTACGCAGCATTTCGGCTGGTTCGGTTGGTAATACTTTTACCGGGATTAAGGCCATTTTGTCAGCGTCACGCAGTTTGACGCCTGGCTCCATACGGGCAGTTTTGGTCATCTGTACTAAAACCCTGTTAATTCCTGAAATTCACTGACATTCAGCAGTTTCACCAGCTGAGCACTCAGTTGCTGTTTTGCCTGCTGCATCGAGGCAGGCCCGCCCAAATCTTTACTTTGTACCATTTGCATGCCGGCATAACCGCAAGGATTAATGCGGGAAAATGGTGATAGATCCATATCGACATTCAGCGCAAGGCCATGGAAGGTACAGCCTTTACGTACGCGCAGGCCTAATGAGGCCACTTTTTTTTCATCGACATAAACACCGGGAGCATCGGCTTTGGCATAAGCCTCTACCTGATTCTGCGCCAAGGTCGCAATAATGCTTTGCTCAATCAGGTTCACCAGCTGGCGCACGCCTAAATTGCGGCGTTTGATATTCAGCAGCACATATGCCACTAACTGGCCCGGGCCGTGATAAGTCACCTGACCGCCGCGGTCGACCTGCACCACCGGAATATCGCCGGGGAACAGTAAATGTTCAGCTTTGCCGGCCTGGCCTTGGGTAAACACCGGTGGATGTTCCAGTAACCAGATTTCGTCGATGGTATTGTCGTCACGTTGATCGGTAAATTGCTGCATCCGTTGCCAGGTCGAGGTGTAGTCCACCAAACCTAAATCGCGGATGATCAGTGCATCAGAACAGGGCAATCGGCAGTCCTCGGCTGAATTCTGAGTGTCAACGCCGGCGCATTATAAGGGAACGTCCGGCTTGCGCGAGTGTTACATGACATAGCGGACCAGTTCGAGCCTGCCAAGTTCGGTATACAACAGTTCGATATGGTCTTTGTCCCGCACCACCACAGAGACAGATACTGAGTGGTAGTTGCCCTTACTGGACGGTTTAACCGTTGGCGCATAATCATTGGCGCCGGCATGTTGATGCAAAGTCGCAATCACCTGAGGGACCAGATCTTCGTGGGCCAGCCCCAGAACCTTAAAGGTAAATGCGCAGGGAAACTCCAGAAATTCGTCAAATTTGGTATCTTTAACCACAGTCACCACAGGACACCTCTTGCTTGTAGCAGGGAACAGTGAAAAAACGGGCTCTATTCTAACAAAAAGTCCCGGGCTGTGCCGGGACTTTCGTCAGTACGTGCAAATATCTGCGGGCTGTTATTGCAGCTGCATCTTCACATAGTCGACCAAGCGGCCGAAAATACCTGCCTGTTCAATATCTTCCAGTGCGACCAGCGGATATTCGGCAACGTCAGCATCATTTAATTTCAGATACACAGTGCCGACCACCTGACCTTTTGCGATAGGCGCAACCAGTTGCTGGTTCAGTTTGAAGTCTGCTTTGATGTTTTTGCGTTGACCGCGTTGCAGTGTAATGGGGGTTTCACTCAGCACACCGAGGCTGATGTTCTCTTTCACACCTTGCCAGACGCGCTGTGAAGCGAATTCTTCACCCGCTTTGTATGGCGAGAAAGTTTCGAAAAAGCGGAAACCATAAGTCAGCAGCTTTTTATTCTCCGCTTCGCGGGCTTTGGCGCTTTCAGTGCCCATCACCACCGAAATCAGCCGCATGCCGTCTTTGGTGGCTGAGGTGATCAGACTGTAACCAGCTTCTGAGGTATGGCCGGTTTTGATGCCGTCGACGTTCAGGCTTTTATCCCAAAGCAGACCGTTGCGGTTGTACTGTTTGATGCCATTAAACACATACTCTTTTTCGGAGTAAATTTTGTACTCTTCCGGTACGTCGCGGATCAATGCCACTGACAACTTTGCCATGTCGCGGGCAGTGGTTTTCAGTTCAGGGTCCGGGTAACCATGTGAGTTGGTGAAATGGGTATTTTCCATGCCCAGACGTTTGGCGTGGGCATTCATCAGTTCGGCGAAAGCGCCCTCAGTGCCGGCGATATGTTCTGCCATCGCCACACAGGCGTCATTGCCGGACTGGATGATAATGCCGCGGTTTAATTCTTCAACGGAAATGGTTTTACCCACTTCGATAAACATCTTGGATGAGTCGGTATATTTTTTCGCCCAGGCATTTTCACTGATCGTGACCTGGTCGGTCGGTTTGACATTGCCATTTTTGATTTCAGTGCCGATGACATAGCTGGTCATCATCTTCGTCAGACTGGCGGGTGCTAAAGACGTGTCGGCATTGCCTTCAGCCAGCACTTTGCCAGTGTGAAAATCAATCAGGATAAAACCTTTAGCGTTCACTTCCGGTGGGGTCGGGGTGATTTGGACAGCCTGACTGTGCGCGAAGAAACTAAAGCAGCTGAAGCTGCTGGCAAGGAAAAGACGACGATACTGATTCATGAGACTCTTTCTTATTGTGCTAACAGGTTAATTGGATTGGGCTTTTCAGCCACATAAACTTTTATTGGTAAAGTATGCCTGCGGATACTCACCAGAACGCACTGTGTCCAGCACATGTTGCGCATTGCCTTGTAACGGGCCAGCCAATAGCCGGAACAGGCCGTTGGCATTCTCAATGGCTGTAGGTACGGACAATTGCTGTTGTAATTCGTTCCCTAAACGTTGCACTTTGGCTTTATCGCTGCTTGCCAGCAGCTGGATAAAACAGCCATTGCTACTGCTGGCATTGGCCAACGGCGTTGTTGCAGCCGGGCGTGACTTTGCAGCGGATGGCTGAGCCGTGTTGCTGCGTACCGGTACAGTCGTTGCCGCGTCGGCAACCGGTGCATAAGGCCGTTCAACAAATTCGTTGCTGCTGCGGCTTGGGCGTTCGCTTGGCGTGACTGGCTGGTAAGGAATATCCGGCAGTTTTGCGATAGGGGTGGCAAAACTTTCCTGCGACGCCATCGCCGGGGAGGAAATCAGCTCCAGTTTGACCCGGCCTGTGCCGCCCGGAAAAATGCCGAGTTTATAAGCTGCCGAGTAAGACAGGTCGATAATCCGGTTGTCGTGGAAGGGGCCACGGTCATTGACGCGCACTATCGCTGTGCGGTAATTGTCGAGGTTGGTCACCCGCACGTAAGAGGGCAATGGCAGGGTTTTATGCGCCGCTGTCATTGAAAACACATTATAAACTTCGCCGTTAGACGTCAAATGGCCGTGAAACTTGCTGCCATACCAGGATGCCACGCCTTCTTCTTCATACTGCAGAATGTCAGTACGCGGCGAGTAATTCACACCATAGATATTGTAAGGTTTGTTACCACCCCGGCTCAAAGTTTCGACTGTAGGCTCCGGGTCGCGTAATTCATCTTCGGTTGGCAGACGCAGCGGAATACTGTCTTTGTCCTGTGAATAACGACCGGCATTCGGGTCCATATTGTCAGGCAGACCGCCATCGGTCGATTCCGGGGCGCTGGAACAGGCCGCAAGAAAAATGCTCAGGGCCAGTACTGAGACTGTTTTGCCGGAGCCTGGGAGATTAGAACTGAGGGCGCTGTGCTTCATGATTGTTTTGCTAACATCCGTTTGTGGGTACTGATCGACATCAGAATGCCAAAGCCGGCTAATAAGGTTACTAACGAGGTACCACCGTAACTGACCAGTGGCAGTGGCACACCAACTACCGGCAGGATACCAGATACCATGCCGATATTAACAAACACATAGACAAAAAACGTCAGGGTGATACTGCCGGCAAGGAATTTACTGTAATTATCCTGCGCCTGACTGGCGATCACGAGGCCACGCCCCAGAATAAACAGGTAAATCGCGAGCAGGGCCAGTACGCCCATCAGACCAAATTCTTCGGAGTACACCGCAAAGATAAAGTCGGTATGGCGCTCCGGCAAAAATTCCAGCTGCGATTGCGTGCCATGTAACCAGCCTTTGCCCTCAATACCGCCGGAGCCGATGGCGATTTTCGACTGAATGATCTGAAAGCCTTTGCCGAGTGGATCGCGCTCTTCGTCCAGTAATGTGAGCACGCGCTGACGCTGGTAATCATGCATCAGAAAATTCCACAAAATCGGAATAAAACCGGCGATAAGTGCGGCGATCACCCCGATGCCGACCACGCCAGCAGGCCGATCGCC